>JBQCIS010000022.1:0-17445 GCA_051953515.1 Mucilaginibacter sp. | reverse complement strand
GAAAGTACAGGTACGAGATCATCTGCCTGTACTTTCCTGTTATCTGAATAGTTAGTATTTTATTTGTTTATTGTGGAGTGCCGGAATCCAAAGCTTCTATCAATGTTTTAACCATGCAGATGGGATATCCTGCGGCGCTGAGCCATTGAAGCTGTATTTTAACTTCAGCGTATATCCTCCGCCGCCTTCTATAAAATTCAGGACAAATGGCTGCAGGCCTTTTTGTAACGCTACCTGTCCCGATTTCTCTATGGGGGCATGCAGGCCATCGTTATCTACTACGGTTTTTCCGGCGATCTGTAAAATGCCGCCATCATCACAAGTCAAATAAAAACTATAAACCCCGTCCTGCGGCACATCAATAAAGCCATTGTATTTTAGTCCGAAGGAGGGCGCTTTTTGCATTGTTGGTACTTCGATGTTATTGACCACGCAAACGGTGTCGGGACTTCCGCTGATCAGCGTTGTACTTTTATAGAAATGTCCGTAATAAGCGCAAGATAAACCTGCCGAAACGTTGGTGTTGTTTACAGCCGGGGCCATTGCCTCACGAGTATAATGCAGGTTGTAAACATCGCCACGGTGACCACTGGTATTAAAAGCTGCCAGCCTGATATTTTGATCGGTGGTAATAACCAGGGGCTTTGCCAGCTTAGCCGAGGTATTATCGGGCAGGCTTCCGTCGGTAGTGTAGCGTATAACAAGCCCCGGAAGCGGCGGTACCGGGTTAAGAATGGCTTTATCTACAAAAACATTCTGTTCAACTAACCCCTCAATGTCGGGTAACCGGTAATTCACATTCAATAGGTCAAGCCTTGGGTAATTACTTTGCAGCCTTTGCTGAAAGCTATCGTAATCGCCCTGGTTATTGGTCCAGAGTAATTCTGCCAGGGCAGTGATCCTCGGGAAGATCATATAATCGGCACGTTTTTCAGAAGGTATCCGTTCGCTCCAGGTATTGGCCTGTGCTCCGATTATCCTTTTTGCCTGATCTGATGTTAGCCCGGCAGGTATTGGATTAAAATGGTATACATTATACACGGAATTCTGATCAGGTTCGTTATCAAAATAAAGCGGATTGCCGGGGGACATGATCACATCGTTGCCATGTATGGCAGCTTTCGCGGGTGCATCGGGCACCCATGAACGCCAGTACATAATTGCCGCTGTTGAACTTATACCATCTTCCAATATCTCGTCCCAACCAATCAGGCTCCTTTGCCTTTGGTTAAAGAACTTCTCCATGCTGTTAATAAAATAGCTTTGCAGGCCGGCAGTGGTTTGGATGTGATGCGCTGCCATAAACGCCTTGCAGCTTTCAGATTGCGCCCAGCTGGTACGGTCAACCTCATCGCCGCCTACATGAATGTAATGGCTCGGGAAAATATCCATTACTTCTGAAAATATATTCCGGGCAAATGCAAATGTGCTGTCATTACAAGGGCATATCGGTGTGGAAAAAGTTGGTCCCCATTTGTTTTGTCCATTACAGGTTAGGAAGGGATAGCTGTTAATAGCCGCCATCATGTGGCCGGGCATATCAATCTCCGGGATAATGTCGATATGTCTTTTGGCTGCATAAGCTATTACGTCTTTCATCTGCTGCTGTGTGTAAAAACCACCATAAAGCGTTTTGCCATCGCGGTGGATAATATGCTGCGGATCGATAATAAAATCGGGGTTATCCTTTGCCTTTTGCATGCAGAGCGAATCCTGGCCGTTAAATGTTCTCCAGGCACCTTCCTGCGTCAGTTTCGGATAGCCTTTTATCTCTATTCGCCAGCCCTGGTCGTCGCTTAAATGCAGGTGCAGTTTATTCATCTTATACAGCGACAGCAGATCGATCAATTTTTTGAGATAGTCTACAGAAAAGAAATGCCGCGAAACATCAAGGTGCAGGCCGCGCCATGCGTAAGCGGGCTCATCGTAAATACTCAATGCCGGTAAAGTGAGATATTTATGGAGCTTTTTCTCTTCAATATCAGGCGGCAACAATTGCCTTATTGTTTCTATCGCCCTGAAAATACCTGTCGGACTTTTAGCAACGATCAATAACTCATGGGTGTCTATATTTAGGCGGTAAGCCTCTTCGGCAGAGATGGAGCTATCCAGCTTAAATACAATTTTTTGAGATCCCGCTTTTTGATTGATTTTTAAGGTTGTACCCAAACCTGCTTTTATCAGGTCGTTAAACTGCCCGATCTCGTTTTTAAGCGCTTTCGCTTGTTTGGAAATGATCGTAGTGTGTGCGTTGATTATAAAAGATCCGTGTTTAGCAGTTAGCGAAGTAGGATAGGGTATTAACGGATATGCTTTAGTAGCCTGGGTTTGGGCCATTAAACCGGATGTTGCCAGGTAAAACAATAGCAACGACAGAACCGGGAACCTTAATTTTTTCATCTTGATTTATAAGCCTATAAATATAAAACAGCTGATGGATATGTTGTATAAAAAACTAAAGCAGCCGAAAGCAAAGGCTACTTTTCGGCTGGCTCAAGTTCCCATTCACACTTATCTTCTAATGTTTTGCCATCTATATTGGCTTTTACAGTTATCTGGTTTCTGCCCGGTTCTAATTTTACATTATCCCACCTGATGATGTGTGCTCCATCTGGCGATTGTTGCCCTATTGATCTTCCGTTTACGAAAAGCCCGGCTTTGGGCGCATTGGTATACGCCTTAACCTGTACCGAAGCCTGGGTGCGCACCTTGTTTCGGCGGCCAGTTATGTAAAGCATAGGTTCGGGGTTCCAGTTAGCTTTATAAAAGTAGAAGGCGTCTTTCTTTATGTGGCGGTCATAAGTTACAAGGCCTTTATCGTTCAAGCCGTCGGCAGTGCCTTCATTACGCACGGATGAACCGAAATCCGCCAGCGACCATACAAATTTTGCCCAGATAAAAGGCCGCGTATATAGTTGTTCCCAACTTTGTTCGTGATAAAAGCTTTGCCATTCTTCCGGGTGGAACTTTCCGGCGGCGTAAGGCATTTTTAGTTCTTCAGCATGCTGAAACGGACTGCCGCCGGCGCCAAACTCGCTTATCGCGAATGGCTTTTGCGGGTAGAGGCGGCGGGTATTGTCGGCCCATGCACCAAGCTGGCTAAATGTGCCACCATACCAGCCATAATATTTGTTCCAGGCTATTACGTCGGTTACGTGGTTAAAAGCGTCATTGTCCAAAAATGTAGCACAGGTAGTCAACCTGCCCGGATCTTCCTTTTTGGCGAGTTTGTTAAGTTGTGTCAGGAAAGGAACCGGGTTGTCGTAGTTCAGTTTCAGTTCATTGAACAATCCCCAGAAACAAACGCTGGGGTGGTTAAAGTTCTGGCGTATCATTTCAACCAATACCTGCCTTGCCTGCTGTTCAAGCGCGCTGCTTTTTATATATCCTTCGCCGTTATAACCGCCGGGGCCAACCATGGGTATTTCGCTCCATACAATCAGCCCTGCGGTATCGCAAAGGTTGTAAAAGTATTGCTGGTGCGGATAATGGGTAAGGCGCAGTGCAGTGGCGCCAATCTCCTTTACCAGTTGCATGTCTTTGCTCTCGTCGGCGTGGCTAAGCGCCGATCCTTTCCCGGCAACATCCTCATGTAAGCCCACACCGTGCAAATCGAGATGCTTCCCATTTAAAAAGAAGCCGTTTGCTGCGGTAACTTTAAAATAACGGAGGCCGAGAGGCTGATCCACCTCATCAATTACCTTGCCTGCCTGCAATAATTGTACACGAACGCGGTACAGATAAGGATCGGGCTTGCCATCCCACAGGTGAGGGGCTTTAATCATTACCGATTGTTGCATGGTGTGCTGACCAGCCATTGCAAAGGAGTTATTTGCATGGGCCACTACTTTTTCGTTAGTGTCTATTACGGTGACCTTGGCAGAAAATTGCCCTTTTTGCCGTGTAGATAACCGTGTCAACACATTAACGTATGCTATTTGTGCGGATACCTTTTTCTGAATGAGATATACGCCCGGCGATGCATGATCCAGGGGAGAAATACAGGCTTTGGAGGTAACGATCAATGATACCGGACGATGAATGCCGCCGTAAACGTTAAAATCGCCGGTGAGGGGTAATACATCAAGGCGGGACGCATTACTAACCTGAACCATGATGGAGTTATCGGCGCCAGGCTTTACAAACCCGGTTATTTCGGCGCAAAAAGCGGTATAACCGCCATGGTGTTCGATTACAAAATGGTGGTTAACGAAAACAGCGGCCACCGAATTGGCGCCTTCGAAGTATAAGAACAGCCGTTTGTCTTTCCATTCTTTAGGGACGAATAGTTTTTTTTCGTAGATACCAGATGTCCGGAGGTAATCGGGCTTTCCGGATGCAACCGCGCTTGCATCCCAGGTATGCGGAAGATTGACGGTTTTTTTGGCCACATTGGTGCTAATGTCATAGGCAAAGTGGAATGACCAACTGTTGTTTAAACCGATAACCAGCCGGTGACTATTTGAAACAGGCTGTCCGTTACAGAACCGGATACCGGACAGCAGTAGAAGTATAATGGATAACTTTAGATAGTTCATTTCAGAATGCTAATTGTACAGACCGAAGCCTGATGAGTGAGGTTTCGCCCTTTGAGGATAGCATGGCTTGGGCTGTTCAGCACAAAAGATTTCATGTTTTATTAAAAGTGTATTTATTCAACAATACAAGTAAACCGTTAATGCATTACTGCCCCCACATCGGGCGCGCTTGTTGCAGACAATGCTTTATTAAAAAAGTCGTATCCGCCATTGCCGGGTATTGGCGTTCCGGCCTGGATACATGGCGAGCCATTTTGCAACGCAAAACCGGCGGCAGTAGCGCTACCCACACCAAACGACGTGGTATTAACAAATTGCGGAATAGCGAATATATCGCCGGTATGATAGCAGCCCGCCCAGTTGGTAGCAAGTATTACATTACCTGGATAGATACAGTTATTAATGAACCGTGCAGCGCTAGTCATGGTTTTTTGGGCGAAACTGGTAACAGTGCCCTGACTTACGATGATGTTGTTGGCAAATGTGCCCACAAAGCTGTTCTCAAAAATATTGGTTACGTTATTGTTGATGTAAAACGTATTGTTATAGATCTGGTTGGAAGCGCCGGTGGCAGTGTAGTTGAATAGCTTAACACCTCCCGATACATCATTAGCACTAACATTATAGCGTACGATGATATTTTGTGCATCGGGCATAAAAAGCATAAAACCACCGGCGTTGTCATGGCTATAATTGTACTCGAAAATATCGCCATAGGTAGAGATATCGGCATCAAATGCCTCGCCGTCAATATAGCCGCCGGTAAGACCATAAACTTCGTTATAAGCTATGGTAGTTTGATAGCTGTTATAGGTCCAGATACCTGCAAAATTAGCATCGTTGGTAATGCAGGCGTTATGAACAACATTATTGGTAATCTTTGAGTTGCCGGTAACGCCGTTCAGTACAATGCCATCGCCATAAATGTTTTCGATCAGGTTATGATCAAATACCACATTAGATGCCTGTGCACTGCTTGATGTTCTGATGCCTTCTATCTGGCAATTAGCTACATGGCAGTTCTGCACCAGTACGTCGTTAATAAAGCCGGTAAAGATGATTCCCCCGGTGCCTTTTACATAATTGTGTGAGCCGTATACCGTTGAGGTAACGTCATGCACATAACAGTTTTTGATATAAATATGGTCGGTAGCCGCCGAACTTGAATTATTTATTTTGATGCCGGTTAATGCATTTTGTGAGTTGGGAGCAGTATTGGTTACCTCAAGGTTGTTCACCTCCCAATAAGATATATTATTTAATAAAACTGCAACCGAACCGTTTGTTGAAGGATTGCCGTTAATTACCGGTTTGTTGCCGGTGCCGTACATATTAACAATAATGGGTGCGGCTAATGTGCCCGAGCCAGACAGCACTACATTGCCTGCCCAGGTACAGCCTGCCTTGAATAACAACTGGTCTCCGGCCGAAAACTGCTGAGCAGTTATTTTATTGAGGGTTTTCCATGCAGTAGCCGCGCTTGTGCCATTATTGCTGTCGTTACCGCTTGTGGCATCGATATAATAAGTGGTATTTGCCGGTAAAGATGCAGTAGCAGATGGAATATTGCCGGATGGCGTAGCCGAAGCATTCGTTTTTTTGCATGCTGACGCAATAAGCAGTAAAACGGCTAATGGGTATAATAAATTCTTCATATTGGTTTAACTGGGGAAGGGATAATCAGTCTGCTTTTTTATAGATCCTTACATAATCTACATAATACTTGAATGGTAGATCGCCGTCTTTAAACGGGCCAGCCCATGAACCCTGGTGACCGAGCGCGAGATTAAGCAGTACATAAAATTTTTTCCGGAAGGGATTATCCTGCTTATTATCCGCTTTTGCGATATCGAATACAAAATATTTCAGGCTATCATAGTAAAACTCCAGCCGGTCGGGATACCATTGCAGCGTATAGGTATGGAAAGCGTTGGCAGGCGAATCAACTATCGGGCTTTTCCCTTCATGCTGATACTTGCCGGCCGAGTCGGCATAATGTACGGTTCCATATACTTTTTGCGGGTCGCGGCCTAAATATTCCATCAGGTCTATCTCGCCGCAAAACGGCCATTTGGTATTAACCCGATCGATGCCAAGCAACCATATCGCGGGCCACGTACCCATACCTGCCGGTACTTTAGCACGCACCTCTATACGGCCATACTTCCAGTCGGCCTTACCCAGGGTAATGAGGCTGGCAGAGGTATAATGAGCCACCGGTTGCTGCTGCGCCGGATTGGTTGAGCCTGGCTTATATGCAGCGTTGGGGTATTCTTCTTTTCGGGCTTCTATAACCAGCGTGCCATTTTCTACCCTGCAATTTTCCAGCCGGCCAACGGTATAATACTGTGGCTCCTGGTTGCGTACGAACCCATTTTCGTAAGTCCATTTTGTGCTGTCGGGCAAGCCGGTATAATTGAATTCATCGGCCCAAACCAGTTTCCATTTTTCCTGCGCATGTGTTGAATAACAGGCGGAAATGAGTAAAGCGGCAAACAGATATTTTTTATTCATTAGTATAAATTAATAATAACGGCCTGGAAAACCTGAATTTTCCAGGCCGTTATAGATTAGAACAGATTACCATCCGTAACCCGGAGTTTGTTTCATGTTCGGGTTACGCTGCAGCTCTGCAAGCGGAACAGGCCAAACGTAAGTGGTACTTGACCCAAACTGCCATGTGAAAGGCGATATGATGGTACCCCATGGTTTTTTTGCACCGCCGCCGTTGGCATACACATCATTATAGAGGGTGCCCCACCTCAGCTCGTCGAAATAATTTACCCCTTCGTTAATAAACTCTATCCTGCGCTCGTTCCTGATGCGTTGTCTCAGGTCATCCTGTCCGGTAACTGTAGTTGCTAAGTTTGAGTTTAGCAAAGCTACGCCCGCCCTTGCCCTTACCTGGTTCACCAGCGGAATAGCAGCGGCTGTCTGTCCTTCCTCGTTTAGCGCTTCTGCCCACATCAGCAGTACATCGGCGTAACGGATCAGCGGAAAATTTAGCGGTTGCGCGTTTCTTCCGCCTGTTGCAGGAATTTCTGAGTTGCCTTCTGCAACAAATTTACGGTGAAGATAAACCGCTGTGCCGGTCATGTCTGTCTGCAAGTCGCCCTGCGCAGCTGCACGATATGGCCAGCGCCAGGTAAGCGTAGCATTGTTGGCGCCAAAAACACCATTATAAGTTGAATAAGGTGTAATAACGCTCACAGCCAGTCGCGGATCGCGGTTGGCATAAACTTGCGCTATCCTTTGCTCGTTACCGGTAGGTAAATATTGGGTCATGTCGGCGCCCCTTGCGGCCGCAGCTGCTATTTCGGCTGATGTTAGATTATTCCGTAAAAAGAAAACCTCTCTTTTGGCAGGGGGCATTTCATTGTAGCCCGGTATAACGCTATCCCAATTAAAAGCAGAGCCATCTGCGTTCTGGTACAGGTCCACTTCGTTCGGCGGTACCATATAATCATCCCAGCAAGAGCCATAAGAAGAACGGTTGCCGCAAAACCATTGCATAGTGCCACCCACACCTACCACGGCAATATTCTGTATAGCGAAGATCATTTCGCTGCATTGTTGGTTGGCCTGTTTAAATAAACCATAATAGCTTGGGAACAATGCATAACCTTCGCTTTGTACCTGCTGAAAGTCGGCAGCTGCAAGGTCATATTTTTGCATGTAAAGGTAAGCCTTACCCCTCAGTGCGTAAGCAGCGCCTTTAGTTATATGCCCGTAATTAGCATCGCCGGCCTTGTAGATAGCAGGCAGGTTAGGCTCGTTTATCGCGTCTGTAAGGTCGGCTACTACCTGGTTCCATACTTCGGCCTCGGTATTGCGGGGCTTGGTGGCCTGGTTAGGGTAGGTGTAAGTAAGATAGATAGGCACACCTTTATACAACTGGTTCAGCCTCATATAAAAATAGGCCCTTAAAACCTTAGCTTCGGCAACATACCTTGCCTTTTTTGCAGGCACTGATTGCGATTTTAATGGGATATTGGTAATAGCATCATTGGCACGCTGTACACCTTCATACAGGTTTTTCCAGAAATCCGCATAGATCCCATCATTGGAGGTAGAAGAACCGTTCAGTATATTAGGAATGAACCTCGCTTGTGTACTGGCGCCCATCTGATCGAGCATATAAAGTTCTTCCCCGCTATCGCCGCTGGTACTCTGGCCCAAACGCAGCGCCTGGTAAACGCCGTTTATTCCCAGGTCGGTCAGGTTATCGGTTGTCCACATCGTTGTAGATGATATGGACGAATAAGGCGATAGGTTTAGCATGTTCTTTTTACAACTGCTAACTGATATCAGCCCTGCTAATAATATGACAATATTTTTTTTCATGATATTAAAATTTAAAAGGTAGCATTTAAACCTGCAGAAAACTGGCGCAAGGTTGGGTAAGAAAACCCTCCTGCAATTTCAGGATCGAGTCCGGGCGCATAATTGGTTATGGTGAACAGGTTGTCGGCCGAAACAAATATCCGCAGCCTGCTCATACCTATTTTCTTCACAATGGTGTTCGAGAAGGTGTATCCCAGCTGGGCGTTCTTTAATTTAACATACGAGCTGTTGTACAAGTAAAAATTGTTGGGCAGCGAAAGGTTCTGCGGATCTGAGATGTTATTGGTGAGACGAGGATACTTGGCATTGATATTATTCAGCGGATCTGAAGGGTTTGCTACATCATAATAATAATGGTTATTGGCTATAAGTGAAGTTATGGCATGGCCATTACCTACATACGAGGTGTTATAGCCCTGTATGGCAACGTAATTATATGATCCGAAGCTTCCGGCCCATAGCATAGACAGGTCGACATGTTTGTAGGAGAAATTAAATTGCAGGCCACCGGTGTATTTGGGTATTGGCGACTTATTTGATAATCGCCGGTCAGTGTTGTCGCCATAAATGCCATCACCATCAACATCCGCATAAATCAACTCTCCATAATAAAGGTTACTTGGGCCTACTTTGCTGTTTGGCTTGAACGTATAACCTGCTGCTATCATGGCGTTTACCCATGCCATGTCCTGTGGTGTACGGATCATTCCGTCTTTCGGGCCGCCGTTTTTGTTTACACTGCCATCCGCGTTGAAATAACTACCGTTGCCTTTGTAGGTCTGGTACAGGTAATAGCTGGCATAAGGGTGGCCCTGTACAATAGCAGTATTTCCGGAGGTGCTTGCAACCTGGTTGAAGTTAGAATAATCGCTGTTTAAGGCTCCTTTATAATTGGTAACCCTGTTAAAATTGTAAGCGAAGTTGCCGGCAACGTTATAGTTGAACCCACCTATATGATTATGGTAGTTTAGGGCTACTTCAATACCCTTATTTTCCATATCGCCCAGGTTGAATACCGGGGCGCTGGCTGTACCTGCAGTTAGCGGAATAGGGGGAGTATATAAAATTCCGCTTGTTAACTTGCGGTATACATCTATATCAAAATTTAATTTGTCGTGGAATAAGCCGCCTTCAAGGCCTATATTGGCTAAGGTGGTTCTTTCCCATTGTATAGCCGGGTTGCTGAAGCTTTGTATGTTTAGCGCATTTACCTGGGCGCCATTAAATGCATAGAAGCTCGGCCCGTAGGTAGACTGATAGCTGTAATATGGGTTACCGCCGGGAACTGCATTGTTACCTGTTTGTCCCCATGAGGCCTTTAATTTTAAGTTACTTACAGTATTGTTTAGGTTTTCCATGAATGGCTCTTGCGAGATGCGCCATCCGGCGGCGAATGCAGGGAAGAAGCCCCAGCGGTCATTCGGGGCAAATCTTGAAGAACCGTCGTCCCTGAAAACTGCTTCGAACAGGTATTTCTGTTTGTAATTGTAATCCAACCGGCCAAAATATGACCTCAAACCATAATCATACTCTGATCCGTTGTTTACAGTAGGGGTTGTTACAGCGCTTAGCACATAAATTGAAGGGTCAATAAGGCCGGCGCTTGTAGCATTAAAGTCGCTGTAATTAAAATAATACTGCTCAAAGCCCAGTATAGCGTCTATATTATGGTCTTTGGCAATAGTTGTAGTATAATGTAAAACAGAGTTGAATGTGGTTTGATAGTTCCTGTTATAATCGTAATACGAAGTTGCAGTAGACAACGGGCCCGGAGGAGCGCTTTCTACACCGGTTGCAAGGTTCCATTTACCATAAGGTGGCGGGGCGCTATTATCTTCCTGCGAAATGATCTGGTAGTTGAACTTATTCTCCCATGTTAAACCTTTAATAATGTTAAAGTTGGCAAAGAATGTAGTGTTGATTCGCGATACGGTATTGCTGCCTTGCGTTTCGAGCAGATAAGCTAATATGTTATTGGCAGTTGGCGACTCGTCCGGTGCCGAAGGGTAGCCAAATTCGCCATTGTAATAAGGGTATACGCCAGGTGTGGTTTGGTTTAAATAAGTAAACGCGGTTGACACATTACCCAATTGGTACGTCTGGCGCGATGCGAAGGTTTGTGTACCTATTGTTAAGAAGTTAGTCACCTTTGATTGCAGGTTGATCCTGAACTGGTACTCGTCAGACCCGGTATTAGGCATTGCACCCGGTTCGTGCAGGTAGCCTGCCGATAAAAGGTATTGTGAGTTTTCGGAACCGCCGCTAACCGACAGATTATGGTCCTGCGCCAGGTAATTTTTGAAGATCACATCCGACCAGTTGGTGTTAGGATAAGCCACATAGTTAGGTACGCCAATGGCATTCAGGCCGTTTGGATTAGCATTTGCCTGTTGCCATGTGGTAATATCAGACGCGGCGTATGCGGGCGAGCTGCCTGTGTTAGCGGTAGCCTGGTTGGCAAGGTTCATAAATGTAACATAGTCGCTTATAAACGATGGTACAAAGCTGGGGCGGCTTTGCGATACGATACCGCTATAAGTAACTGTGGTTTTATTTTTGTTGCCTTTTTTAGTTGTTATTAAGATAACACCATTAGCGGCCCTTGAACCATAGATAGAAGCTGATGCGGCATCCTTCAATACCGAAACGCTTTCAATATCTACAGGATTTATGTCGTTTATGGTTGTGGTTAGTATTCCGTCAACAACATAAAGCGGTGCAGTGCTGTTAAGGGTCCCCTGTCCGCGGATGAGTATGCTTGCCCCATCGCTACCCGGCTGGCCCGATGACTGGTGTATGTAAGCTCCGGGTACCAGACCTTGAAGCGCCTGCGAAACGTTGGCCAGTGGCCTGTCCTGTAATTCTTTTGACCCTACTGTAGCTACCGATCCGATAACGTTTACTTTTTTCTGCGTACCGTAACCTACCACCACTACATCATTAAGGCTATTGGCCTGCGGCGCCATTGAAACATCGATTCTTGTATTGCCGCCAACCGGTTTCTCCTGAGTTGTGAAACCGATGTATGAAAATACCAGCACAGGATTGGCCTGATTTATCTTCAGGTTATAAACACCAGCTATATCTGTAAGAGTACCATTGCTGCTGCCTTTTATTTTTACGCTTACGCCTACAAGCGGTTCGCCTTTATCATCTTTAACCACACCGGTAATGGTCTTTGACTGCGACCATGCCTGGGTTACAAAAAGCAAGAGCATAACAAGCGTAGAAAAAAGGAGTTTCATTCCTTTCTTGCCCGCGTAGTTGCCCTGTTTAATAAATAAGTAAGATTTGTTCATGTTAATTTCGTTTTTATTGATAACTTAATTTGACTGTTGATGCGTTGAACAGCAAACGGTGGCGGACTATGCCCGGACTTAGTAAAAAGATTCATAATTTGAGGTTATTGATTATTAGTGACCACAAATCTGATCGATTGGCGGGAAAGTGATGGGAGAAAATCCTCTCTAAAATGGGAGAAAAACTTATCTATTATTATAATTTCGCACAATGCTGAAGTACAGGCTTATACTGGCTACCCTTTTTATATTGATTGCAATAGCGGTATCGGCGCAGCGACTGGACTTTACGCAACTGACGCCGGAAAACGGATTGTCGCAAAAATCGGTACTGGCTATTGCCCAGGATAGCCATGGTTTTATGTGGTTTGGAACCGCTAAAGGCCTCAACAGATACGACTCGCGGGATTTCAAAATATATTCGCCTGCATCCGGGCTGAATTCATCTTACATTCTCTGTCTTCTGGTGGATTCGAAAAAAACACTATGGGTAGGTACCCGTGGTGGCATGTATATGTACCAGCACAAGACGGATAATTTTGTAAAGGTGAATTTTCTTCGGTCCGACAGCTATGCGGTCAACTGCGTTGCCGAAGACCGGCAACATAGGGTTTGGGCAGGCACAGGAGATGGCTTATACCTGGTAAATGGCCAAACCGCCAGGCGGGTATTACAAACGGGAAGCGGTGTGAATGCAATTATAGCCGGTAATAATGGAAATATATGGGCGGGGACCGATAACGGCCTGAAAGAGATAATATCCGCCCGGGGTACATTCTCCTTTCATACAATCGGCCATCATGAGATCACCTCCCTGGTGCTGGATACAGCCCAGCGTTTATGGGTAGGATTACGGCATAACGGCATAGCGCTGTATGATGCCGCAACGCAAGCCTTTGTACATTATCCAAGCCAGTTAGCACCCGGATCGGGCTCTGATAATATCCGCCAGATCATTTCAGGGAAAAATGGAAAGCTTTGGATTGCCACGCAGGATGGCCTGCTTGTTTTTGATGTCGATACTAAACAGTTCATCAGCTACAGGCATAATGCAGCCAACGCCAAAAGCTTAAATCAGAACTCTCTTTACAGCGTTTTCTTCGACAAGCAGAATACCTTATGGGTGGGCACTTACTATGGTGGTGTTAATATAGCTGTGCCCGTTATTTTTAACCATTATCAGAATGACGGTACCGTTTCAGGGCTCAGCAACAATGTTATTAGTTCTATTGTAGAAGATAAAGTGCATAACCTTTGGGTCGGTACGGAAGGGGGCGGTCTTAATTATATCGACAGAAAGGCCAATAAGGTTACGGTATTCCATCATCAAAGGGACAATTCCGCAAGCATTGGCTCCGACCTGGTAAAAGCGGTTTATCGTGACCATGACGGCAATATATGGGCTGGTACCCATGGCGGCGGCCTGAATGTTTTGCCCCCGGGCCAAAATAAATTCATCCATTATTTTTATAAGGAAAATGATGCCGGGGTATCGATAGCTGAAATATGGTCACTTGCCGAAAACGCTAACGGGTATTTTTTTATAGCGACCAATAACGGTATGAAGGTTTATAAAAGAAACCATGCCACGCTGTTGCCCTTGCCAGACTCGGCGAAAATTACCCATGAATTAAACGGGCTTGTCAACTTTCTTTTCGAGGACTCAAAAGGACGGGTATGGGCTGGGGGAGCGAGCTTGTTTATTTTTGATAAAAGCCGGGCATGCTTTGTGCCTGTATCCGTACCCGGGACAGCCGGACGCTTGTTAAGCAGTGCAGGCATAAATTGTATAGCAGAGGATAGCAATGGGAATATTTGCATAGGCACCGCCTTGCAGGGATTATTAAAACTTGATCCAGCCAGTCTGCGGTTAACGGTTTACACAGAAAATGATGGTCTTGCCAATAATAATGTGTATGGTATTGTGCCGGACGAAAAAGGAGATCTGTGGATTAGCACAGGCAACGGTTTGTCTAAACTAAGCACTAAGACCGCTGTTATACATAACTTCACCACACGCGACGGCTTACCGGGAAATGAATTTAACAAAAATTCCTTTGCCCGGTTAAGTGATGGCCAACTGGCCTTCGGAGGATTTAATGGCCTGGTTACCTTCGATCCAAAAAGCATCAGGGAGCAGGACGACAAGCCAACGGCTTTTATTACCGATCTGAAGCTATTTAATAAGGAGGTGCCGGGTTTGGGTGGCCTCGGTCCTGACAAAAAGATCACTTTAAAGTATAACCAGAATGTATTTAGTATTGATTTTGTCATCCTGAATTATATCCGGGCCGAAAAGAACCGGTACGCTTATCAGATAAAGGGAGTAGATAATAACTGGAACTATACCCGTATTCCGTCTGTAACCTATAACAACCTTCCGCCGGGGCAATATTACTTTATGGCCAAAGGGCAGAATAATGATGGTGTATGGAGCGATCCTGTATCCATGCTGATCACTATTCAGCCGCCGTGGTGGCAAACATGGTGGGCCTACTGTGTTTATGCCAGTATACTTGCCGCCATTATATTCTTTATTGCCCGTTATTTCTTTTTGCAAGCCTTAATAAAAAAAGATCATGAGATGACGGAAATGAAGTTGAACTTCTTCAATAATATCTCTCATGAGATACGAACCTATCTTTCGCTTATTTCTGCACCGCTCGAACAATTGCTTACGGCTAAAACTGCAGGGGATAATGACAAAGATCATTTAAACATCATTAAAAAAAATTCGGACGAATTGCTTGAACTGGTGCAGGAGTTAATGGATTTCAGGAAAGCCGAAACCGGGAACCTGCCATTGCATATTTCGCATTTTAATCTCATATCTTTCATACAGTCGATCCGCCTTTCTTTCAGGGATCTGGTGCTGGATAAGAACATTACCACCGACCTGGTATGTTCATCAAACGAGATTGAGTTGTATTTTGACAAGGTGCAGATGAAAAAGGTTTTCTTTAACCTGCTTTCGAATGCTTATAAATTTACGCCGGTTAATGGTTATGTGCGCATTACCATAGAAGAGAATGAACAAATGGCGATTATAAAGATCGCTGACAATGGCAAAGGCCTGTCGCCGGAAAATATTGAAAAGCTTTTTCGCAATTATTTCCAGGAAAATGATTCAGATCAGCAGAATATAGGGTACGGAATAGGGTTGGCGCTCTCAAAAAGTATTGTACAGCTTCATGGAGGTACGCTGACGGTTGAGTCGCCGGGTAAAGGTAATGACAGCGATATGAGTACTGTTTTTACACTTTGCCTGAAAACAGGGAGCGCCCATTTTACTAAAGATCAGTTCGATTATGAAAGCCGCGTTGAAGATACGCCGGGGTATAAAACGGAGCAGCCCGCCATGGCGCATGTTGAAGCCGGCCCTGGAGCTTATTGTTTACTGGTAGTAGAAGACAATAAAGATGTCCGTAAATTTATAGCCGATTCATTCCGTGGGAGGTACCGCGTGCTCACGGCCCCTGACGGACAGGCAGGCTTTGATATAGCTGCTGAACATATTCCCGACCTGATTATTAGCGATGTGATGATGCCGGGGATGAACGGCTACGATTTTTGCAGCCAAATTAAGGCCGATGAGCGCACTAATCATATCCCTGTTATCCTGTTAACGGCAAACGCTTCGGTGGATAAACAGCTGAGCGGGTTAAAAATGGGCGCAGATATTTACCTCACCAAGCCCTTCAGTATACCGGTACTGGAGTTACAGGTAAGAAACCTGATCGCTTCGGCAGAAAGACTCCGGCAGCGATATTCCAAGCAGCTAACCGACAGGCATTCTTTAGGTTTGTTAAAGAAGCAGGATATTGCGGATGATAGCGGACCGATAGTTGAAAATGATTTCATTAATAAGATCATAGCGCTCACAGAATTACACTTATCAGACCCGAACTTTGATATTGAAAAAATATGCAGGAATATAGGGATGAGTCAGGCGGTTCTCTATCGGAAAATGAAGGCGCTTACTTCTGTAAGTGTGAATGATATAGTTAAAGAAGTCCGGTTTAAAAAAGCTGCCGAACTTATGGCCGAAAATAAATACACCGTGTATGAAGTTGCCGACATGGTTGGCTACACCGATACCAAATACTTCAGCAAGGAGTTTAAAAAGCTATACGGCGTTTCGCCACGCGATTATAAACTACAACAAACAGAACCTTCTTCTGAATAACGAGGGGCTCTCGTATTCTGATTTTAATCACAGCCGCAGGCTTGATTTTTAAATGTCAATAACACAGATTTATTTCTGATGATTATATTTGGGCGATAAAGTAAACCTGATAACCAGCAGAATGATAAACTATGCACTGTTGCATAACTATTGAGCCGATGAGCGGAAATGTGGACCGGGTTATCCAAAAATAATTTTCACAATTCCTACCACCAGATTTGGTCTGAATTGTCATAGTGGTGCTTTTACCAATAAACATAAACACAGAGTATTTAAAAAGCAGGGGTTCTCTGTAAATAAACCAATAATAACCACGGGATGAAATTAAAAACACTGGCCTGTAGCCTATTCGTGCTATTGTTTATCAGCATGGGCGTAAAGGCGCAAAACACACACACCTTTTCTTTAACCAAAGATAACTTTTTGCTCGACGGCAAGCCTTTTCAGATCATCAGCGGTGAAATGCATCCTGCGCGTATCCCCAAAATCTATTGGCGAAACAGGATACAAATGGCTAAGGCAATGGGTTGCAATACTATAGCTGTTTATTTGTTCTGGAACTCGTTTGAGCAGCAACCCGGACATTTCGATTTCACAGGCAGCCGCGATTTTACCGGGTTTATAAAAATTTGTAAAGAAGAACATGTATGGGTGCTGTTAAGGCCGGGGCCTTATGTGTGTGCGGAATGGGATTTCGGTGGCCTGCCGCCCTATCTGCTTGGCATACCTGATATTAAAGTCCGTTGCTCTGACAGCCGCTATTTAAAAGCGGTAAACCGTTATGTAGATACCATAAGTAAACGTATAAAACCATTGCTGTGTACCAACGGCGGCCCTATCATTATGGTACAGGTGGAAAACGAGTATAGAAGCTATGGCAATGATAAAAATTACACCGCATGGCTGAAAAACACATGGGTACGAGACGGCATCAATGTGCCTTTCTATACCGCTGATGGCCCAACAAGATATATGCTTGAGGCCGGCTCTGTAGACCAGGCCGCTATTGGGCTGGATTCCGGCACAAGCGACGACGACTTTGAGCAGGCATCAAGCTTTAACCCCAATGTGCCTGCGT
>JBQCIS010000021.1:0-14012 GCA_051953515.1 Mucilaginibacter sp. | reverse complement strand
CTCAAAATGCCACAGGCAAATCGTGCCGATTAGCGTGCGGTTTTCGGCAAGGCAAATCACCCAATAACCGCTTGTGTCTTCTTCAAGGTTCTTGTCTATCTTGGCAACAAAGTCTGTTGCCTCGTTGATATTCATAGATTTACCGCGTTCCAGGTATCGGTTCACGCGGTCGTCAGAGCGCAGCCACATTAACTCGTAGCGGTCGTCCATAATTAGCCGCCGCAATAGTAGCCTTTCTGTTTTCAGTTCGGGGAATGGCGAAAATGCTATATTCAAGTTTTTATAGATTGATATTTACAATATTCGATAAATATTTTAACAAGCTTGCAACTATTTTGGTTCGTCCGTCATCTTACCAATAAATGATGTTTTTGGAACACAAATACACAACTGAGGAGCTAATAAAGCGGTGCAGGGCCGGCGAGCGCAAGGCGCAGGAACTGCTGTATAAACAATTGGCTTCGAAAATGATGGGCGTTTGCATGGGCTATGCGACGGATAGGATGGAAGCTGAAGATATGTTGCAAAACGGCTTTATCCGCGTGTTTCAGAAGCTGAATGATTACCGTGGCGAAGGGGCGTTTGAAGGTTGGGTGCGAAGGATTATGGTACACAGCTCCATAGAATATTATCGCAAACACCATAAAATGATGCAAGCGGTAGTCATGGACGAAGTAGATGAGCCATCGGTAAACCCGCTCGCCGCCGCCAAACTGGATGCCAAAGACCTGATGGCGCTCATACAGCAACTGGCGCCAGGCTACAGAATAGTGTTTAACTTATATGCGATTGAAGGTTATTCGCACAGGGAAATAGGGGAGATAGTGGGCATTACGGAAGGCGCTTCTAAATCGCAGCTATCAAGGGCAAGGACAATTTTAAAAGAACAGATTGCAAAACTGGAAGGGAAAAGATATGAACATGCAGGATAATGAATTCGATAAACTGTTTCGCTCGAAACTGGATGGTTTTGAGACAGAGCCTTCGGTAAGTGTATGGCAAAATATCGATACAGGCTTACATGTACGTAGCCGCAGAAGATTGGTAGTGTCTTTGTTGGGCGCGGCCGCCAGCATTATTGTGCTGGTAACAGCCGGTGTGCTGCTAATGCCGCGCCACGTGAAAAATATAGTTGGCAAAAATAATATTGCAAACAGCGATGCTCCGGCAAAAACAGCCGCTGCCGTACGGACAAACCCCTCGACAGAAACTGCCGGAAGAAATACTAACGCAACGACAAACTCTGTAAAGCAAGTAGTTGTATTGCAACGAGTTAAGAAGCAACCGATAACGCCGCAACCGGCCGCAACCGGAACAATGACGGACCATCAGGCCACCGAAAAACAACAAGAGCCGGCGGTAATTGCGGCTGTACCGCAAAAGAAAGATGAAATTGTGCAGCCCAAACCGGTTGACACCATCGTGTTAGCGGCCAATACCGTGAGCACGCCTGATGTAAAACCGGTACAGGCAGTTATTCCTGCTAAGCAGATCATGGCTAAAACAGCCCCTCAACCAAACAAAAAACATCACATCCATAGCCTGGGCGATATGCTCAATACCGTTATCGCTGCTGTGGATAAACGTAAGGATAAACTTATTGAATTTACAAATACTGACGACGACGAATCGGTAATTACAGGGGTAAACCTGGGTATCGTCGCGGTAAAAGAACAAAATTGAAATATCGATCTTAAACACAATAGAAAATGAAACGCTTAATTTTTACGGCAATATTTTGTGCGGCCACTGCCGTTGTATTCGCGCAGAGCGCAGATAGTTCTAAAACATCAAATGACACCACAAAAGGGAAGGTGCGCATCAGCTTTAATGAGAATGGCGCATCTGTTGATCCTTCATACAGCAAGGAGCACCATCACTCCAAATCCGGCTTTAGCTTTGGCATCACAATTGCCCGCCTTGATCTCGGTTTTGCCACCATTATGGATCACGGCAGCTTTACGCTTTCACCGCAAAATCAGTTCCTGAGTTATCGCCAGTCAAAAACCAGCAATGTGGGTTTTGATGTGCTGCAATTCGGCTACCGGTTCAACAGCACATTCAAAATATACTTGTCGGGCGGTTTCGACTGGACGAATATCCGCCTGCGCAATAACATCACCATACTTGAACATCAGCCGGTGCTCACCTGGCAGCAGGATAATATCAACTTCAGTAAGAACCGTTTTTCATCCAGCTATCTGCGTATCCCGCTGTCGTTTGATCTTCGTACCAACGATGATTCCCACGGTAATCATTTTCACTTTGTGTTCGGCCCTGAGGGCGGGTTCCTGCTCAACGGCCGCGTAAAACAGATCAGCGACGAAAACGGTAAACAGAAATTTAACGACACCTATCATTTCGCCACCTTCCGCTACGGGCCGTTTGTGCGCATTGGCTATGGCGCCTGGGGCTTGTTTGCCAAATATTATATGAACAATATGTTCGAGAACAGCCCGGAGCAGGATGGCTTGCATAATTTCTCATTCGGTATTATGCTGGGCTTTTAAGAGTATTTAGTAGCAGTGGCAGAAGCAATAATTAACAACTGCCACTGCTTCTGCCACTGCTACTTCAATATTATGTATCTTCGTCAAATGGCGGCGACACATTTTTTACAGGCGATAGGGATAAGCAAATTGTATCCCGGTGAGCGCGTTTCAGGAGTGGCCCAAACCAACCTCACTATACAACAAGGCAAAATTACAGCAGTTATAGGCGAAAGCGGCAGCGGCAAAAGTACTCTTCTGCGGTTATTGTACGGACTACTCACGCCTGACACAGGCACCGTACACTTTAAAGGCGAACGTATATGGGGGCCGGAAGAAAAGCTCATCCCAGGCCATGATGCCATGAAAATGGTAACCCAGCATACCGACGATCTGAACCTGTATGCAAAAGTGTGGGATAACGTAGCCATCCTCATTCCCAATAATAACATTAAGGTAAAGGAAGAAAAAACCGCCCGTGCGCTCGAACTGCTTAATATGACCCATCTGGCCGATAAGCGTGTTGTCGATTTAAGCGGCGGCGAAAAACAACGTGTAGCATTGGCACGCGCCATCATTACCCGTCCGGAAGTACTGCTGCTGGATGAACCCTTTAACCAGGTGGATACGGCGTTCCGTGAAGATCTGCAGCAAGATATCCGCCAGATCGTACGCGAAACCGGTCTTACGGTAATCATGGTGTCGCATGATCCGTCGGAGATATTATCCATGGCCGATGAACTGATTGTGATGAATACCGGGGAGGTACTTGAATCCGGTCAGCCGGTAAAAGTTTATAGCAACCCTAAAACATTATATACCGCCCGTTTACTGGCCAATTGCAATGTCCTGGATAACGACAAGGCAAAAGCATGCGGCATCAACCTCAAAGCCAAAAAGAAAACCGCAGCCATCTATCCCGAATGGCTAAAACTTACCGCAGGCAAAGGCGAGTGGCAACTGAAAACGGTGCTGTTTAAGGGCTTTTATGAAGAGATACTACTCGAAAAGAATGATGTGCAGCTCCGCGCCCGAAACATGGCCGGTGGCAATTGCAAACCGGGCGATAGCGTTGACCTGGAGATAAGTAAGTGGCTGGAGTATTAATGAACCAGGATTCGTTGGATTTTGGGGATTTACAGGATGTTAATTAGGAAATTGAAATAAACATACTCTTCATCACGTCCGTTATACCAGCGACCCGGTGGACTCACCCCGAATGCACTTCGCTGTTCGACCCTCTCTCATCGCTACGCTGAAAGAGGGTAACTGCATTTTGTTATTTATTAAACTTATGTATCACATTTCCGATAATGAACTTTATAAGCGGGTAAAGGCCTGCCGGAAAACCGGGCCGGGAGTATGGCCTGGGGGCAGAAGGTTTTTTCCGGCTTGATCTTTTGGGTACTTTTGGATCAAGCCAAAAGTAACAGCCTCAGCGGCAATTGAGCGGTTGAAGCGATAGGTAACGAACTATGCATGCGGGTAAAGGCCTTTGCGCGTATGCTTTGAGGGACTCAGCAACCGCACGTTGTTATCTGTAAACGCAGAGATTGCTTTGTTCATCGCCATGACGCGGTGGAGATAGGAAACAAAAAAGCCATCACTAAAAGCAATGGCTATAAATCTTCAGAGAATACATCTCTTATACAAGGTACTCAAACAAAGTCTGATCCCTGTTCAGCTCGATCACCTCAAAACGATGCGCCGCCATACGCTGCATCAGCGACTGGTAGTCATCGGCTGATTTTAGCTCGATACCTACCAAAGCGGGCCCGTTTTCACGTGCAGTTTTCTTGATGAACTCAAAGCGGGTAATATCATCATTCGGCCCGAGTACATGGTTTACAAACAATTTTAAAGCCCCGGGGCGCTGCGGGAAGGTTACGATAAAGTAATGCTTTAAACCCTCATACAGTAACGATCTTTCCTTGATCTCCTGCATGCGGTCGATGTCATTATTGCCGCCGCTAATGATGCATACCACCTTTTTGCCTTTTATCTGCTCCTTGCAGAAATCAAGCGCTGCAACAGATAATGCGCCTGCCGGCTCAACCACAATGGCGTCTTCGTTGTATAGTTTCAGTATGGAGGTACAAACCTTTCCTTCAGGCACCAGCAGCATCTCGTCCAGTATCTCGCTGCATATCTGGTAAGTAATGGTGCCAACACGCTTTACGGCAGCGCCGTCAACAAAGCGGTCTATCTCGCTTAATGTGGTAGGAAACTTATTTTCAAAAGCCGCCACCATTGAAGGTGCACCTTCCGGCTCAACACCGATAAGCATAATATCGGGGTTCTGCTGTTTCAGGTAAGTGCCTGTTCCTGACGCCAGCCCCCCACCGCCGATAGGCATGATCACGGCTTCAACGCCCGGCAAGTCCTCCATAATTTCCACACCAACGGTACCCTGACCCTCAATAACCGGGTAAGTATCAAACGGCGGAATAAAGGTCATGCCATGTGCTTCAGTATAAGCCAGGGCTTCCTGCAGGCAATCGTCAAAAGTATCGCCGGTTAAAACGATCTCCACATTGCCATTGCCAAACATTTCGGTTTGCTTAACCTTTTGTTTCGGGGTGATCTGCGGCATAAATATTACACCACGGGTACCCAACCTTTTGCACGAGAAAGCTACGCCCTGCGCATGGTTACCAGCGCTTGCGCAAACCACACCGCGTTTCAACTGATCTTCATTCAGCTGACTGATCATGTTATACGCGCCACGCAGTTTGTAAGAACGTACAACCTGCAGGTCCTCGCGTTTCAGGTAAATCTCGCAATTGTATCGCTGCGACAGTCTTTCGTTATATTCAAGCGGCGTATGCTTTACTACGCCTTTTAGTCGTTGGTAGGCAGATGCAAAATCAAGTTGCTTTTTCGTTTCGGTGTCCATCGTCATTATTTTGCAGCAACGGTCATCAGGCTAACCAGGTCATCGTCGTTTATATCCAGTTTATGGTCGGCCAATGCTAAAAAGCGGTGATAAGCAGCATCAAGCTCAGCTTTATCTAATTTAAAACCCAAACGCTCCAGGTGATATTTCAAGGCATGGCGGCCGCTGCGTGCGGTCAGCACAATGCTCGCGCTCGGGAAGCCAACATCTTCCGGACGGATGATCTCGTAATTCTCCCTGTTCTTCAAAAAGCCATCCTGGTGAATGCCGGAGCTATGCGCGAAGGCATTGGCACCAACAATAGCCTTGTTGGGCTGTACCGGCATACGCATCTGTGTGCTCACCATGCGGCTGATCTCGTAAAAATATTTCGGATTGATATTGGTATGCAGGCCGAGGTTCTGATGCGTTTGCAATATCATTACCACTTCCTCAATCGAAGTGTTGCCTGCGCGTTCGCCGATACCGTTAATGGTACCTTCTATCTGCCTTGCACCGTTCTGTAAGCCCGAAACGGAGTTGGCGGTTGCAAGTCCAAGGTCATTATGGCAGTGTACCGAAATAATGGCTTTATCAATATTTTTTACATTTTCTTTCAGGAAACGGATCTTGGCGCCGTATTGATCGGGCAGGCAATAGCCGTTGGTGTCGGGAATATTTACTACGGTAGCGCCGGCAGCAATAACGGCCTCAACCATCTGCGCCAGGAACACAATATCCGCACGACCGGCATCCTCTGCATAAAACTCAATATCCTCAACAGATTTTTTAGCATATTTTACGGCTTCTACGGCACGCTCCAAAATCTCTTCGCGCGTGCTGTTGAATTTGTGTTTGATGTGCTGGTCGGACGAGCCGATACCGGTGTGTATACGCGGGTGTTTGGCATATTGCAATGCACCCACGGCCGCATCTATATCCCCTTTGTTAGCACGGGTAAGAGCGCAAACGGTAGGCTCTTTTACAGCCTTTGATATTTCTACTACGCTCTGGAAATCCCCCGGACTTGATATCGGGAACCCGGCCTCAATTATATCTACACCCAGAGCCTCCAGTTCGCGGGCAATTTCAATCTTTTCAGGGGTTGTCAGCTGGCAGCCGGGAACCTGCTCGCCGTCACGGAGCGTGGTGTCAAAAACATAAACGCGGTTGGGATCGTGTAACATAATTTTTTTAAGATTTGAGATGTGAGATATGAGATGTGAGACATTTTTCAGTCTCAATTTCGTTATCTCTCATCGGTTAATTACTTTTTTCTCTTATACTAATTTTGTGCGATGGATATGAGAATCTCAAATCTCATATCTATATATCCTTTGTTCAATTTGGCAGGAGAGTCTCACATCTCATATCTCAAATCTCACATCTATTCTTTAATAGCTATAAACCTCAAACGTACATAGTCGGCATACCATTGGCCGTCTTTGTGATAATCGGGTTCGAGCAGATCAGTTATTTCATTCAGTATCTGTTCCTGTTTTTCCTGCGGTACTGTTTGGAAAAACGACGGACCGAACATTTTCAGCCATTTGCCAACGCCTTGCCTGCCATCCTGCAACAGGGTGGGCCTGTCAAAATGCGCGGCGAATGTTACGCGGAAGCCTTGCGCTTCCAGTTTGCCGGTATATTCACCCAGCGAAGGGAAATACCACGGATTCACGCTCGCAGGCAATTCAATACCATGGTTTTTCAATATGGTAGCGGTTGCCGCTATCATGTGCTTCATATTGCCTTTGCCGCCCATTTCTGCAACAAATCTGCCGCCCGGTTTCAGGCTTTCGTACACGCATTTAATGGCTGCATCTGCATTTTTTACCCAATGCAGTGTAGCATTTGAAAACACCGCGTCAAACTGCTCATCGAAATGGAAATCGGTCGCATCGGCAACAGCGAAATCCACATCCGGATAGCTTTCATGTGCTTTCGCCACCATTTCCGGCGACGCATCAATACCCTTTACCGAAGCGCCATGCTCTTTGATCTGCTGCGCGAGATAACCCGTACCGCAGCCCAGGTCGAGTATACGTTCGCCTGGTTGTATATCCAGCAATTCCAACACATTTTCCCCGTATTGAAATACGAAGGAGTGTTTTGAGTCGTATAAATCAGCGTTCCATTTCATATCAGCCCCCTAACCCCCTAAAGGGGGAATTTTTGTACAATGTTTTCCAATAGCCGCTCTTACTCCCCCTTCAGGGGGCAGGGGGGCTTATAGATATTCCAGCACTTTTTGCCCCATGGCTTTGGTGCCTAATATTTTGTCTTTATCCGTTTTGCTGTCGGCGATGTCGCCTGTGCGGTAACCTGCTTTCAGTGTTTTGTCGATCGCGTTGGTTATCTTTTTGGCTTCTTCTTTCAACCCAAAGCTGATCTCCAGCATCAATGCTACTGACAGGATAGAGGCCAGCGGATTAGCTTTATCTTGTCCTGCAATATCATGTGCCGAACCATGTATCGGTTCAAAGAAACCGGTGCCATCGCCCACAGATGCCGATGCCAGCATACCCATTGAGCCGGCGATCTGCGAAGCCTCGTCGGTCAGGATATCGCCAAACAGGTTGGCCGTCAGTACTACGTCGAATTTCTTCGGGTTTTTCACCAGCTGCATCGCGGCATTGTCGATGAACATGTGTTCAGTTTCTACATCAGGGTAGTTTTTAGCCATTTCCTGAACCACTTCGCGCCACAGGCGTGATGCTTCGAGCACGTTTGCTTTATCTACCGAACAAAGTCTTTTGCTGCGTGCACGTGCTGCTTCAAATGCTTTGGTTGCGATGCGTTCCACTTCATAACGATGATAGATCATCAGGTCTGAAGCAGTATTCCTGTCCTCGCTGCGTTTTTTCTCGCCGAAGTATACGTCGCCGGTCAATTCGCGGAAGAAAAGGATATCGGTACCTTTCAATATCTCCGGTTTCAGGCTCGATGCTTCCAGCAGTTCGTCAAACAACATGATCGGGCGCAGGTTGGCATACAGGCCGAGTTCCTTGCGTATTTTCAGCAAGCCTTGTTCAGGACGTACTTTAGCCGAAGGATCATTGTCATATTTGATATGCCCGATAGCGCCGAACAAAATGGCGTCGCTTTTCCTGGCTTTTTCAAGCGTTTCATCAGGCAGCGGGTTGCCGGTTGCTTCAATAGCCACGTGGCCCATCAGCGCCTCGTCAAATGTAAATTCATGACCGCCATCTTTGCCGATCTTCTCCAAAACGGCCTTTCCCCAGGTTGTTACCTCCGGGCCGATGCCATCACCGGGTATTACTAATATGTGTTTTTTCATATCTGATGCCCCCCGGCCCCCTAAAGGGGGAGCAATTAACAAAGTTCAGCCTTTAGGGAAGGCCAAGTTTTTTATTTTTAGAACAGAAGCTATATATCCGCCAACAGTTCCCCCTTCAGGGGGTTAGGGGGCTACTTCGTACGCCTCTATTTCCGCTTTCTTGCTCAGGATATAATCAATATCATCATACCCATTTATCAGACAGGCTTTTTTATAAGGATTCACCTCAAAGCTTTCCTGTTCACCGGTTGAAACGATGCGGATGATCTGTTGCTCCAGGTCAATTTCCACCTGTGCGTGATGATCTTCAAATACCGCGTCGAATATCTTTTGCAGAAATTCGTCGCTTACCTGTACCGGCAGCAAGCCGTTGTTCAGGGCATTGCCTTTGAATATATCAGCGAAAAAGCTGCTCACCACGGCGTCAAAACCATAGTCGGCAATTGCCCAGGCCGCATGTTCGCGGCTACTGCCGCAACCAAAGTTTTTGCCTGCAACCAATATCTTGCCGCTGTAAGTAGGATTGTTCAGTACGAAATCTTCTTTCGCATTGTCTTCCTCATCAAAGCGCCAGTCGCGGAATAAGTTATTGCCAAAGCCTTCGCGGGTAGTGGCCTTTAAAAACCTTGCGGGAATGATCTGGTCCGTATCGACGTTCTCGATCGGCAAGGGCACCACGCTGGTTTGTACATGTTTAAAAATTTTTGTCATGAACTCGAATTTTTAGAATTTAGGGAATTAATCGAATAATTAGCCTAAATCAGATTATTGCATATTTTTTGTTCATCAGCCTCTTGAACTGTAAGCTTTGACTGCCAAAATTAATTAACAGGCCAGTCTTCACATTATAAGCTTCGAGGTAATTAATCGCTTGAGCAATGTGAACGCCTTCTAATTCAATAAGAGCTTTTAATTCCACCATAATTTCCCCTTCAATAAAAAAGTCTACTCTTCTGGTGCCAATTTGTTCCCCTTTATAGTGAATTGGCATTTCCATCTCCCTAATAAATTTTAATCCCTCGGATGCTAACTCAATTTCTAAAGCACGTTGATAAATTACTTCCTGGAAACCAGTACCTAAAGCAGCATGAACGCGCATTGCACATCCAATAATATTGCTTGTACAATCACCAAATTGTTCTGGTGTTCTTTTAATTTCCATTCCATTAATTAATCAAATTCTTTAAAATTCGAGTTCAGACTTCTTCTTCGATTAGAAACTCACGTATATCCGTCACCTTACCTGTAATCGCACTTGCTGCAGCCGTTAACGGGCTTGCCAGGAAAGTACGGCTGTTAGGGCCTTGTCTTCCTTCAAAGTTTCTGTTTGAGGTAGAAATGCAGTATTTACCTGCCGGGATCTTGTCTTCGTTCATACCTAAGCAAGCGCTGCAGCCCGGTTCGCGCAGCGGGAAACCTGCTGCTTCAAATACTTTGTCCAGGCCTTCGGCTATTGCCTGTTGCTGAACCTGCTTTGAGCCTGGTACTACCCAAACCGTAACATTGTCGGCTTTGTGCTTGCCTTTTACAAAGTCGGCTACCTGGCGCAGGTCTTCAATGCGGGAGTTGGTACAGCTACCAATGAATACGTAATCTATCGGATGGCCCAATATCGCTTCATCGTCATGCAGCCCCATATAGTTGAGCGCCTTTTTGTATGATGCCTGTTCTTTTTCTTCAAAAGAAGCAGCTTCAGGAACGTGTTGAGTAATGCCAATACCCATACCCGGATTAGTTCCGTAGGTGATCATTGGCTCAATATCTTCGGCCCTAAAGCTCAGTACGGCATCAAACTGCGCGTCTTCGTCAGAGTATAATGTGTTCCAATATGCAACGGCTTTGTCCCATTCTTCGCCTTTTGGCGCAAATTCGCGGCCTTTTACATAATTGATGGTGGTTTCGTCCGGAGCGATCAAACCGCAACGGGCACCCATTTCAATGCTCATGTTGCAGATGGTCATGCGGCCTTCCATGCTCAGTGAGCGGATGGTATCGCCGGCATATTCCACCGCGTAGCCTGTACCGCCGGCCGCAGAGATCTGCGCAATGATGTACAGGATAATATCTTTAGCGCCAACGCCTTTTTGCAGCTTGCCGTTCACTTCTATCTTCATCCTTTTCGGACGTGATTGCAGCAAACATTGCGTTGCCAGAACCTGCTCAACCTGACTTGTGCCGATACCGAACGCGATAGCGCCGAATGCACCGTGGGTTGAAGTATGGCTGTCGCCGCAAACATAAGTGCCGCCCGGACGGGTGATACCTAGCTCCGGACCGATCACGTGTACGATACCCTGGTAAGGGTGACCGAGGCCATATAGCTCAATACCAAATTCTTTACAGTTTTTGGTGAGCATATCAACCTGGTAGCGTGAAAGTTCTTCTTTAATGGGCAGGTGCTGATCCCATGTCGGGACGTTGTGGTCGGCCGTGGCAACGGTTTGTTTTGGCCTGAAAACCGGTAACCCTCTCTGACGCAAGCCATCGAAAGCCTGCGGACTGGTTACCTCATGAATGAAGTGTGTGTCGATGTATAAAATATCCGGGAACCCCTCGCTGCTGCTGACGACGTGGGCATCCCATATCTTATCAAATAATGTTTGTCCCATAGTTTTTTTAGTGTAAAGTGGCAGTGGCAGCAGCAGTAGCACTTTTATTTACTGCTACTGCCAACTGCAACTGCCACTAAAAAATTAAGCTTCTACAACCTGGTTTTCAGGACGCAGACTGCGTACAGTTTTACCTGCCTGCCATAATTCGCTGTTGCGAAGTTCTGCCAGTTCTGCATCCAGCTTTTCGCGGTAATCGGGCTGGCTGTTCGAGTCGATAGAGCGTTGTGACTCTTTGCCGGTAGCTACGCTGTTGTACAGGTCTTCGAAAACCGGTTTGGTAGCGTCACGGAATTTTTTCCACCAATCCAAAGCACCGCGCTGTGCAGTGGTTGAGCAGTTTGCATACATCCAGTCCATGCCGTTTTCTGCTACCAGTGGCATTAATGATTGAGTTAACTCCTCAACAGTTTCGTTGAATGCTTCAGATGGCGTATGGCCGTTGCTGCGCAATACTTCGTACTGTGCGGCGAAAATACCCTGGATACAACCCATCAAAGTACCACGCTCGCCGGTTAAGTCGCTGAATACTTCTTTTTTGAAATCAGTTTCGAACAGGTAACCGCTACCTACAGCGATACCTAATGCTACTACACGATCTTTTGCTTTACCGGTAGCATCCTGGAAGATAGCATAGCTTGAGTTTAAGCCGCGGCCCTGCAGGAACATACGGCGCAGTGAAGTACCTGAACCTTTTGGAGCCACCAGGAACACGTCAACGTCAGCAGGCGGAACGATGCCGGTCTGCTCGTTAAAAGTGATGCCGAAGCCGTGTGAGAAGTATAATGCTTTACCGGCAGTAAGGTGTTTTTTTACAGTTGGCCACAGCGCTATCTGTGCAGCGTCGCTCAGTAAGTAGCAAATAATGGTACCTCTTTGCAGCGCTTCTTCAATTTCAAACAATGTTTCGCCAGGTACAAAGCCGTCAGCTACTGCTTTATCCCAGGTTTTGGTGCCTTTACGCTGACCAACGATAACGTTGATGCCATTGTCTTTCTGGTTTAATGCCTGACCAGGACCTTGTACGCCATAACCGATAACTGCTACGGTTTCGTTCTTCAATACGTCTTGTGCCTTTGCTAAAGGGAACTCCTCGCGGGTCACTACATTTTCTTCAACTCCGCCGAAATTTAATTTTGCCATTGTTTTTGTTTTTGTGGGGGATAGCACCGGTTTTTATGGTTACACCGATGATACCCTATTTTACTGTTAAATATGTGTTCGTTACTCAGTTAAAAATTCTTATTCCCGTTGTCTGTGTCCGCACAGACAACTCTTCGTATAGCTGTTTGTGAGGACACAGACAGCGGGTAATTGTGATGCTAAAAGAAAGCTTTTATCTTTCAGCTTTCACCTTCATTACATGCTAAACACCTTTTGCGCGTCATTAAGAAACTCGTTCTCAATAACATCTTCGCCCGGTTCCAGACGCTCAAACTCGCGCAGTTTAGCATTGAAGCCTTCGCTGTCTTTAATAATTGCTACCCTGGCACTGCGAACAAATTCTATCAGGCCGTAAGGTTGCAGTATGTTAATGAGAGCGTCGGTTTCTTCCCGGTGACCGGTGGTTTCAAATATCGTATAATCTTTGCGGATAACCACTACGCGAGCGCCGTTTTCGCGCAATAAACGCTCTACGCTCACATGCTCGGCAATTACATCGGTTGATAACTTGTATAATGCCAGCTCCTGCCAAACCACATCCTCGTTGGTATGATAGTAGGCTTTCAATACTTCTACCTGCTTTTCTATCTGGCGGCAAACTTTGCGCACTACATCTTCGGTTTCATTTACCACGATGTTAAAGCGGTGAATGCTTTCAACTTCCGACGGAGACGTGTTCAGGCTATCAATGTTCAGCTTACGACGGCTGAATATGATGGCGATACGGTTCAATAACCCGATCTGGTTTTCGGTATAAACCGTTATGTTAAATTCCTTCTTTTCTATTTCTGAATTACTCATGACGTTTTCTTTTTTACTCCCCCCTCAGGGGACTGGGGCGTTTACTTTAACCTGATCTCTGCTACACTGCATCCTTGCGGTACCATCGGGAATACATTATTCTCTTTGGTTACCATTACTTCAAGCAGGTATGGGCCGTTATGGTTGATCATTTCAGTTAAGGCATCAACCAGTTCGGCCCGGTGGTTAACACATTTGCCTCCAATACCATAGGCTGATGCCAGGCGCACAAAGTCGGGGCTTTGAATGTCAACGAAAGAATACCGGCGCTCGTTAAATAGCTCCTGCCACTGGCGCACCATACCAAGGAAATTATTATTGAGAACGATGATCTTGATATTGATGCCGGTTTGCATTACGGTACCCAGCTCCTGTGCGGTCATCTGGAAACCGCCATCGCCTATGAGGGCCACAACCGGCCTGTCCTGCGCACCGAATTTAGCACCAATAGCTGCAGGTAATGCGAAACCCATGGTACCTAAACCGCCGCTGGTAACGTTGCTGCGGGTTTTATTGAACTTGGCATAACGGCAACCCACCATCTGGTGCTGGCCAACGTCGGTTACAATAACCGCATCGCCGCCGGTAAGCTCATTCAAGTGTTTCACTACTTCACCCATGGTCATCTCCTTGGTCGATGGGTTCAGTTCGTCATGAATAACCGCTTCCACTTCCTGTTTGGTGTGGTCGTTAAATTTATTCAGCCATTAAATATTCGTTTTATGGTCAACAAACTCAGTCAACAATTGTAAAATTTACTTTCAATCTCCCCA
>JBQCIS010000020.1:0-2702 GCA_051953515.1 Mucilaginibacter sp. | reverse complement strand
TGAACCTAAGCACGGCCCGTTCAGAAAAACGCGCCAAAGAAGTAGGCATCCGCAAGGCGATAGGTTCAATAAGAAAGCAGCTGGTAATACAGTTTTTGAGCGAATCGGTCATTATGGCAATTATGGCATTTGTGCTTTCTATAGTGCTGGTGCTTCTATTTCTGCCATTCTTTAACCAGATGGCCGATAAGCAGATGCATATCCCATTCGGCAATATTTGGTTCTGGCTAATCATACTGCTATTTATTGGCTTTACGGGCTTTGTTTCGGGCAGTTACCCTGCATTCTACCTTTCAGGTTTTAACGCGGTGAAGGTGCTGAAAGGCACATTTAAGGCAGGCCGGTATTCGGCATTACCAAGGCAAGTGTTGGTTGTAGTACAATTTATGATATCCATAGCGCTTATCATAGGCACTATTATCGTTTTTAAACAGATACAATACGCCAAAGACCGGCCCATAGGATACGACCGCTCAGGTCTGATCACCGTGATGATGAATACACCCGACCTGAATGGCCATTACGACGCCATACGTACCGATTTACTGGCGACCGGAGCGGTAGATAACATGGCCGAATCATCAAGCCCTACCACCGGCACCTGGAGCAACCAGATCGGGTTCGACTGGGCCGGTAAGGATCCGTCGTCAACACCGCTGTTTGGCACCATTGCTGTTACTGCTGATTTCGGCAAGACCATTAACTGGCATGTAATGCAGGGCCGTGATTTTTCGCGCGATTTTAAAAGCGACACTTCGTCTATGATCATTAACGAAAGCGCGGTGAAGCTGATTGGTTTTAAAAAGCCCGTGGGGCAGACCATTAGATTTAATAAACAGAGCTATACTATCATCGGCGTTATCAATGATATGATAATGGATTCGCCCTACTTCCCTGTAATGCCGAGCGTATTTTTCGAAAAGACCGACTGGGCGAATGTCATTACCATCAAAATAAAACCCACATCGTCTGTACCGGCAGCGCTGGATAAGATAGGCGGCGTATTTAAACGCTATAACCCCGGCAGCCCGTTCGATTATCAGTTTACAGAAGAGCAATACGCTGATAAGTTTGCCGACGAAATGCGCATAGGCAAGCTGGCATCGTTCTTTGCTATATTGGCCATATTTATATCATCGCTTGGGTTATTTGGCCTGGCCTCATTCGTAGCCGAACAGCGCACCAAGGAAATAGGCGTACGTAAGGTATTAGGCGCTTCAGTTGTTAACCTTTGGGCAATGCTTTCAAAAGAGTTTGTGCTGCTGGTAGCCATTTCCTGCGCCATAGCAATGCCGCTGGCATGGTATTACCTGCATGGCTGGCTTAAAGGATATCATTACCATACAGAGATTTCGTGGTGGGTATTTGTTGCTGCATGTGCCGGGGCAATGGCTATTACGCTGTTTACGGTAAGCGTTCAGGCCATAAAAGCAGCAGTAGCGAATCCCGTAAAAAGCCTCCGATCAGAATAAACTATGGCTTTCAAAAAAAGCTTGAGAGATATATCCTGAAATAAAAATTAACCACAGAGCGCACAGAGGAATTAAAAAATCTCTGCGCTCTCTGTGTCTTACACTCTGTATCCTCTGTAGTTAAAAGTTGGGTCCTATTGGTGAGCCTATTCGTTCCCCTCAATAAACGTTATCCTGTTGCCAACCGGGTCGATCACCGTGACCATAATTTGTTTATCATTCCAGAAAGGAACCTCTAAACCGGGTCTGTTGTATTTGTATTTTTTGTCGATAAGCCGCTTGTGATATTCCCGCAAACCTTCAAACTCTTCAAACTGTAAGCGTATACCGGGACTACCATCGCCATGATGTTCTGAAAGGTGAAGCACAATATCCCGCATGGATATCTGCATATACCTGGGCGTGCCTGGTTCGAAAGAGTGCACCCAGTCCACTGTAAAGCCAAGCCAATCCACATAAAACTCAATGGTTTTATCGTAATCGTAAATGCGGAGTATCGGCCTGATAATAGTCATAGATAGTATATCCTCCGTTATGCCGGATAGTTGAGTTTTATGACTGTCCGCCGCCTAACAAATCGTCTAACTTGTTGCGTTCGGTTTGCAATTCGCGAGCAAGTTTCTTTTCCTTTTCGTTGGCTTTTATCTTGTAGTTTTTATATTCTTCATCCAACTCATTGTATAGCTGTATGCGGTACTTAGCTTCGCGGCTATAACTGCCTGAGCGTGCAATAACAATACCGGCAATTGCGCCAAAAATCACAACCAAACCCCACATAATCAGGTTATAGGTAGATTTTGGCAGCATGATACCGAACATATCAATAGAATTAACTCTTTCATTTGATGCACTGAGCGACTGGTCGTTGGTCTTGATCTGGTTTTGCAGGCTGTCGATCAGTTTATTTTGTGACGCAATTTTAGCCTGGGCGGTTCTTCCTTCAACGCGCGCCTGGTGCAGGCTATCCATTACACTTTTATGATAGGCATTCAGCAAAGGCTGCTGATAGTTGTATATTTTGGTAAGCAAGTACTGATATTGTCCGCTCAGCGATTTATCGGTTGCAATATCGGGTGCGCCGGCTTTATGTGCTGTGTCTGCAGGGCGTTGATAGGCATGCGGGGTTGAATCGCCCGGCTTCCTGTAATTATAATATTTTGGTTTATACGCTGCGGGTTTTGCGCCCGGTTGCTTTACTACAGGCTTGGCAAGTTGAGTTCTTGCAGGAGC
>JBQCIS010000019.1:0-13415 GCA_051953515.1 Mucilaginibacter sp. | reverse complement strand
TACATCAGGCACCAGAATATTGAATATCATATCAAAACGAACCTGGTCGTTACCTGCACCTGTACTGCCATGAGCAACAGATTCTGCACCGATCTCTTTGGCATAATTGGCAATAGCAGTTGCCTGACTTACACGCTCAGCACTTACCGAAAGCGGATAGGTGTTGTTCTTTAACACATTGCCATAGATCAGGAAGCGAACGCAGGTGTTGTAAAAGTTTTCGGTTTCATCAACCACATGGTGCGAGGTAACGCCCATTTTGTAGGCACGTTCTTCAACCGTTTTCAGTTCTTCTTCGCTAAAACCACCAGTGTTTACGATAACTGAATGAACTTCATAACCCAGATCCTGTGTTAAATAAATGCAGCAGAATGATGTATCGAGGCCGCCGCTGTAAGCAAGTACTACTTTTGGTTTCATTTTATTTGGATGTAGAAACACAATACATTGTGTCTTTTTTGTTTCGTTTTTTAATTTATTGCATAGAGACGCGAAATCTTGCGTCTCTATATATTTCCTTTTTTTAAAGACAATCAGTCATGCTGACTGAAACTTTTGATTGCGTTCTCTATTTTTTCAAACAGTGTTGCCTTGCGCGACATGTTTTTAGCTTTTTCTTCCGCATATTTTGCCTTTTCAACCGGGTCGAATAACATGGCGGTGCACATGCAGTTTTTACGTTCTTTCATGGTCAATATGTCGTAATTAACGCAGCTACGGCAACCCTTCCAGAAATCTTCGTCCTGCGTCAGTTCTGAATAGGTTACCGGCTCGTAACCCAACTCAGAGTTGATCTTCATTACGGCCAGACCAGTAGTTAGTCCAAATATCTTGGCATCCGGATATTTGGTGCGTGAAAGTTCGAACACTTTATGTTTGATAGCCTTTGCCAGACCAGCCTTACGGAATTTAGGGCTGACAATTAAGCCGGAATTTGCCACGAAATCGCCGTGGCTCCAGGTCTCGATGTAGCAAAACCCCGCCCACGTACCATCTTTATGCAGTGCGATAACGGCTTTTCCTTCCAGCATTTTATTGGCCACATATTCTGGCGAACGTTGTGCTATACCGGTACCTCTCGCTTTTGCCGATTCGGCCATTTCAACACATATCTCCTGCGCGTAGTCAACGTGTTGGGCGGATGCAACCAGTATATCAAAATCTTGTATAGTCATTATTGTAAATAATTACCTTAAGTATTGGCTTAACGCCATAGATGATCGGATAGTTTTTGAAAGCGAAGTTTAGTTGAAACTTCATAACGGGTGTTTGGTAATTAAACCCGTGGCATAAAAAGCCTTCGTCGTGATGGAGAAAAAACGAGGGCTGGTGTATACAAAGCAGGCATAACCCTGGCAAATACTGCCCTGGTTACTAATATTATGATGCTTTGTTGGCTCATTTTTTATGCGCTATTAATTTAGCTGCAAAAATTTGCATTTAATTTTATTTATGCAAGGAAAAAATGCGATTAATTGAGAGCAATGATTGGTTGAATCATTTGAACGGATTTATATTACTTTGAAATGATTTTTAGGGTGTTATCTGCGGCCTGCGCTGAGGCACTCGAAGCATAAGCGTTGGACTTGCGCAAAGTATTCTGTTAAGAGCCTTTACCCACACACTTCGACAGGCTCATTGTGACAACCCGCTTTTAAAACCACTCAACCCAATCAACCATTCACTAAATGTGGCGTTGCTTTGCCACAATATCCCCCAAAATCATATCGGCATGCACCCTCGAATTTTCAATAAACCACAAATGGGTATCTAACCCGCCGCAAACAACCCCGGCAAGGTAAAGGCCCGGTACATTGGTTTCCATTGTATCGGGATTGTATTTTGGGATGAATTTTTCTTCGGATAAGTCGATTCCTAACTTTTGCAGGAAGGCGAAATTAGGCTGATAACCTGTCATAGCCATTACAAAATCATTTTGAATGGTGACAGGCCCTTCTGGCGTTTCAATGTCTACCTCGTCCTCACGTACGGCCGTTAGCCGCGAGTTGAAATATGCCTTTATACCACCTTCTTTTATGCGGTTGATAATATCCGGCCTCACCCAGTATTTTACGCGATGACTTACCTCCGCGTCGCGAATTACAAGGGTAACATCTGCGCCTTTACGGTAAGTTTCCAATGCGACGTCAATTGCCGAATTGCTGGAGCCTACCACAACCACTTTTTGCATACTGTAATAGTGCGGGTCTTTATAATAATGGCGTACTTTAGGCAGGTCCTCACCCGGAATGCCCAGTGTAACAGGGATGTCGTAAAAGCCCGTTGCCAGTATTACATATTTAGCATGATAGGTGTTTTTGCTTGAGGTAATAGTGTAATGATCGTGCTCACGTGTAACATTATAAACTTCCTCAAATAAACTGATGGGCAAATGTTTTGAAGTAGCCACCCGGCGATAATATTCCAGCGCTTCAGAACGCACGGGTTTGTTGCTGATGGTTACGAAAGGTATGCCGCCAATTTCCAGCTTCTCTGAAGTGGAAAAGAAGGTCATGGTAGAAGGGTAGTTGTAAAGCGAATTTACGAGGCAACCTTTTTCCACGATCTGAAAACTAAAACCGGCTTTTTGTGCCGCCAGTCCGCAAGCTATTCCGATAGGGCCGCCACCTATAATGAGTATATCGAGCATTTGTTTTTTGTTGAGAAGTTGAAAGGTTGGAACGTTACCAGCCTCTTAACAGTTATCCGGCGAATTTACCTAATCGTTGTTAAAAGCAACGTTACAACCTTCCAACTTTACAACATTTCAACAATTTCTACAATCCGATCGATTTCAAAAACGCATCAGAATTTGGCTGACGGCCCAGGAAATGCCACAGCATATTGATCTCATTTACCTGTGCGCCTTGCTGTAAAATATCTTTGCGGTATCTTACGCCGGTTGCCTGGTCGAGCACGCCATGTTTCTCAAATACAGAGAAAATATCCTGCGCATACACCTTCGACCATAAATAGCCATAATAATTGGCGCCATAGCTGTTTAGGTGATTGAAGCCACAGATAAAGTGACTGCCTTCAGGATATGGCATTTCGCGCATTTTCCACAGGTTTTTCTCCACTGCGTCAATGCCTTCAGCTTTAATGCTATTGTAATGGTCTTCGTATGTGAAATCAAGTTCAGCATAATACACCTGTGCCATATATTGAATGCTTATCCCCGCATTTTGTGCCGCTTTCATCTTTTTGAATAACGATACTGGCAGCACTTTGCCCGTTTTGTAGTTTTTGGCAAACAGTTTTAAACAGCCATAATCCCAGCAGAAATTCTCAAGGAACTGTGATGGCGCTTCCACAAAATCGCCTTTGGTGGCAAACGAATTTTGCGAAGCGATAACCGGGTGGCAAAGCAGGAAGTGGATCAAATGCCCAAATTCATGAAACATCGTGATCACGTCCTGATGATCGAGCAGGGAAGGTTGAGAAGCAGTACCTTCAGGGAAATTACAGATCAGCGTGCCAACAGGCAGTACTTCCTTGCCGTTATCCCTCCGGTATTGCGCTATCGGCGCGGTTTCAAAATGCGTATACTTGTTCGGACGCGGGTAAAGATCGAGAAAGAAGGTGCCCATCTTCTTGCCATCCATCCACATCTCGTATGAGCGTATCTTGTTGTTCCAGACAGGTACGCCATGTGTTTCAGCTATCTTGATATTAAATAATTTCTGATAAACATTGAACATGCCATTTATCACATTGTTCATTTCAAAATACTGCTTCACTTCATCAGTATTTAGCTGATATTTTGTGTCAAGCAGGCGCTTTTCGTAGTAGCTCACATCCCACGCGTTCAATTCTGTGGCATCAGGGTGCTGCTGTTGTTTCATTTACTTTAAATAATTTTTCTTTTTTTCATCAGGTGCCGAAAGTTTATATTTAAGATCATCCAAAAACGACCACACTGTTTCGGGTTTCGCAGCCATTTTGGTTACCAGGGCATATTGCGCATAGGTTTTATAGCCTAAAATATCGGCCAGTTTCTGGCGATAGAAAAACAAGCTATCCAGCGCTTTCATGTTTGACGGATAAGCGCGGTTAAAGTATTTAATGAGCATGGTATGGCGCGTAGACTCAACATCGGCATATTTTTCAATATTGATAGAGTTCGGGCCATTAATGTACAACATATACTTGCCGTCAGGGCGTTTCCATGGCGCCATGACCTCGGCAGGCACACCAAGCAATTGGTCGTGCGAGAACTCAATGCTGTCTTTTGATTCAGCAAGGTTTTTATCAAAGTCATTACCATATTCAATGATCTTGTCGTTGACCACTTTTAAACGCGCACGGCCTTCCTTATCCAGTTTCATGCCATTGATCTCGAAGTTCACCAGCGTTTCATTCAGAAATTTCTTTTGTGAGGCGGATAAGCCCTTAGCTGCCGGCGATACAGAGAAAGCCTTTATTGCTTTGTAAAGCGGCTCGTTCAAATAGAGGTCTGAACCATACGAAGCCAGTTTTTGTTCGGCTTCATTTGCTTCATTACGGGTAGCGTCGTTTGCATAGGTTGAAGCAATAACGCTTACCTTACTGCCAAGATCTGTAAGATCATAATTGATGAGATCGAACCCCATCAGTACATTGGCAACGGTTTTCTTGCCTGCAACCAGTTTGTTAATGCGCTCGTCGGTAACTTTTATCAGTGTGGCGGTCGCATCTTTTATGGTGGCGGCGTTTACTTTATCAAATGGTATGGGCTTATTCGAGTGAACCAGCAGTGGGTTGGTAAGCATGCTGTTTTGGGCAAATGCCGCGAATGGCAGCAGCAAAAAAGCCAAGCCCAGTTTCTTAGTGATACGCATAATGAGGTGGTTTAAAAGTTGTGTAACAACGAAGATAGTGGATTTGGCAGGAACAGGCAAGCAGAAATATTTTATTAGACTGAATATCAACGACTACCGGGGAGAAATAAAAAAGGGTAAGCTACTTTTATCGCGCCGCTCAACTTTCTACCCTTGCTGTGTTCCCACCCTGGGGGAGTTCAAAAGGAGCTGGCCGTAAAAGACTTACCCGGCGCAAATATAGAAAAACTGTTTGGCTGCGGTTAATAAATTGTTAAAAAGGTGATAAGGGGTTGAGAGGCAATGGGTTTAAATTCGATACGTCATCCCGAACTTGTTTCGGGATCTCGTCAATCACTGCTTACATGTATGGCGATTACCTGCCTGCGGGATGCTGAAACAAGTTCAGCATGACGTTTTTTTCAAAACAAGCTGATCTGATTTTCATCAACAACTTTTATTTTAGCTTCCTCTTTTAGTTTTTTCTTATCCACATAAGCATTCAACTCCGGATCGCCGCGAAAGTGGACGTCTTTAAAATGCCTCCATACTTTATCATAGCCGAAAGTTTCTTTTTGCAGTATAGTGAGCTTGTTTACCTGAAATGATTCGCTCCAGGGTCTGTCCTTAAATTTTGGCCACAGTTTTTTGGCCTTGTCGTTTGGTATCTGCCGTGCAATGGTAATGTGCGGTACAGCTTTCTTTTCTTTAAGACAGTTGCGTACGCGCTTAAACCAGTCTTCCATTGCCGGGTTGGATAGTATGGCTGCGTAAATGGTGGTGAAATCAGTAGGCAGAAAATGCGCGAAGCCATTAATTTGTAGTGTTACCGGTTCTATGAGCGATAGTTCTTTTTCTATTTGCTCGAATAAAGGTTCGGTCCAGAACGGTTTTTGGCGGTGCAGGCGTTTTATAGAGATGTGTGCTTTACTGTGCATGCCTTCAAATTCGCCGATCAAACGTTCACTGGCCTGCTTGAACTTTTTCACCTGTTCGGCGATATGGGCGGGCGGCGACAGGATCATCATATAATCTTTATACGCTTCCATATCAGTACGAATTACTTACAGCCGATGGCTTTTTATTGAGAAAGGGCATGCGTTTGTACGGCCTGTACACGCTGTTCTCGCTGTTAACATCCTTTTGCATAACGAGCAGTTCTTCGGTATAAAAAGCTTCCTCGTACTCCCGGTTGTCAAAGAACGGCCAAAGTATATTGAACTGTTCCAGCGGGATATTTTTAGCGATGGTAATGTGCGGAACGGTTTGCTGTTTCAGATTTAGCTTGCGATCAACACGGGCGAACCACTCTTTGGTGTGATTGTCCATGATCACAACCGCATAAATAGTTCTGAAACGGGGGCCATGAGAAAAATAGCCGAAGTTTTTAATGTAGAGCTTTCGCGGTTCAACATCACTAAACACATCGCTTATGGCCTCGAAATAGTGCTGCATATTATTGGATAATGACAGTGGCTTATCGCTTTCATCGCGGAAAATGGCGAAGGAAACATGCCCCTGCGAGTACATGCTCCTAAACTTGCCAATATGTTTGGCGCATGACTTTTTGTACTGCCTGATGTGATTCTCGATCCTTTCGGGCAAGGCAAGCATAATGAGATAGTCGGTTTGATGTTTCATTGTTATAAACATTTATCGCACATCAAAATTGCTAAAAATATTAGTAAAATATCAAATCTTTTTTTCAATTTTGTGCTATGTCAGCCAAGCGATATATCGTACATATCGACCTCGATTCTTTCTTTGTTTCGGTTGAACGAAAGTTCAATCCGGAGCTGATCGGCAAGCCTGTTATTATTGGCGGATCGGCTGAAAGAGGAGTGGTGGCCTCATGCAGTTATGAAACGCGTAAGTTTGGTGTGCACTCGGCCATGCCAACCAAAGAGGCGCTTCGGCTATGCCCTGATGCTATTGTGATACATGGTAACCATGCGCGTTATTCCGAGGCATCAAAAGAAGTTACCAGGATCATCGATGAAATGGTGCCGCTATACCAGAAATCGTCTGTTGATGAGTTTTATATCGACCTTACGGGTACCGACCGTTTCCACGATCCCTATAAAATTGCCACGCAAGTGCGGGAGAGGGTGATCAGGGAAACACAGCTGCCTATTTCGTTTGGTATGGCATCTGGTAAAACTATTGCCAAAATGGCTACTAACAAGGCCAAGCCCAATGGGCAGCTTTTTGTACCGCATGGTAAGGAACTGCAGTTTCTGGCGCCGCTAAGCATCGAGGCAATACCCGGTTTGGGCGAAAGCACTGCCAAAAAGCTTTACAGCTACGGTATTGAAAAAATAGGCGACCTGCAACGGGTAGATATCCGCTTTCTGGAAAAGGTATTCGGTAAATCGGGCAGATGGATGTGGGAGCGGGCAAGGGGGATAGATTTCAGCGATATTGTGCCATATTCTGATCGAAAATCCATCTCCACTGAGTGTACTTTTAATACCAACATAACCGATAAGCTTACACTGGAAACCGTGATCACCTCCATGACCGAAGAGCTTGCCGGTAAACTGCGCCGCGAGAACAAGCTGGCATCGTGCCTCGCCATTAAACTCAGGTATGCCAATTTTGAAACACATACGCAGCAGGAAAAGATACCGCTTACTGCCGCCGAGCACATTCTGATACCAGGAATAAAGAACCTGCTCAACCGGGCCTGGAACCAGCACCGTTCTGTAAGATTAATAGGTGTACGGCTTAGTCAGCTGGCGACGGGGAGTTACCAGATCAATCTGTTTGAAGATAATGAGCAGCAGATACGTCTGTATCAGGCGATGGACAGGATAAATTTTAAGTTCGGAGATAAAACGGTGTGCCGGGCTGCCGGCATGGAGATCGGCACAAGAAACTTTAATCCGTTTTTGAGGGATTAGTTTACTGTTTGAACTGATCATTATTACCCGACCCCAACGTAATATAATGATCGAAACTTGTCAATTTTCGTATATGCCTGCTATTCCTTCTTGTTATTTCTCTTTTCAATAAATGTGATAATGATCATTTATGCCGGTGATTATCCGCATTCCTGGTTTGGGTAAATCCATCAAACTTTACATGGAAAATATATAACAAACAAAATTTCAATAAACCCCAATTGATAGCCATGAAAATGTTCACAAAAACCCCGGTATTATCGTTGCTTTTTATAATAGCTGCAATATTCATATCACAAAGCGCGCATGCGCAAACAAAACCATGGGTAGCTCCGGCAACGGCACAGGCTTTTAAAAACCCGGTTTCAGTTACGCCATCCACCTTGAAAGAAGCTAAAACGCTCTATATGGCCAACTGTTCTCCATGCCACGGACAAAAAGGCAAAGGTGACGGGCCTGCGGCCGCTGCGCTAAATCCCAAACCTGCAGACCACACATCGCCTGCACTGAATAAAGAAACTGATGGTTCATTGTTTTGGAAGATATCAGAAGGCCGTTCGCCGATGCCTCAATACAAAAACATTCTTACCGAAACCCAGCGCTGGGAATTGGTTAAGTATATCCGTTCTCTTTCAAATCATTAAAAACAATCAGTTCATCTTCAACAAAACCTCATCAAATGAAAACTTTAAAGTATATGGTATGGGCTATAGTACCAGTTATGTTTTTATGGACAGACAAACTGTATGCCCAACAGAATAATACGACAGTTGATTCAACCCTTATCAATCGTATATCGGCACTTGAACAGCAGGTTGCTGAACAAAAGTCCGGTGAAGACCATTTAATGATTGCCGGCCTTACAACTTTTGGCTTGGTAACGGGCAAAACAGTAAACACAATAGGTTCAGTTACCAGCACCAGTCGTGTTAGCTCATTCGGCAATGCAGACACCTATGAATTTAGTCCAATGCTGTTATGGCGCCATGGCGATAAATTTTTAATGGAGTTTGAGCCTTCGTTTAATAACGATGGTTTAAGCGTTAATTGGGCCGATGTAAGCTATTTTGCGGCACCCGGGCTTATTCTGCGGGCCGGATATATGGTAATACCATTTGGTATATACAACAAGCGCCTTGCAGCCGGGTGGATAGATAAGCTTGCAACAGACCCTATTGGGCTTGATTTGCCTGCAAGCGCTGATTATGGTTTTGAGGTAGAGGGCGGTTTGCCACTTGGCAACATGAAATGGAGCTATGATGTGGCTGTAACCAATGGCATGCAATTATTGCCCGACGGACAGTTACAGGGAGCCGGAATAAATGACAATAATTTAAACAAAACATTTTCCGGAAGGGTTGCATTGCTCCCGTTATCAAACTCGGCGTTGGAAATTGGTGTCTCGGCACTTACCGGTAAGGTAGGAAATGCAGGTTCCGTTTATTCAAATACAAACACAAGGATGTATGCCTTTGATCTTAATTTTATTCAACCTGTAAAGCCATTCACTGTCAATATAAAAGCGCAATATAATATTGTGAACATAGACAGGGAGAGCTACGTTAATCCAAACGACACGCTGCAATCATATACTTACAATAATCATTCAACATCTGGTTTTGCCCAGATATCTTTAAGGCCAAGCTATGCCAATAATAGTATAGTAAGGAATTTTGAGGCCACATTCAGATATGCCAACAATACAACGCCCCAAAACTCTGACTGGGGAGCCAAGACTAATCAAATTGCCGAAGGTATTGCCTATTGGATAACCTGGAGAACAGTTTTAAAAGTTACACACGAGACCCAAAATTCTGATAGTACAATTAATCCATTGATAGCAACCAATACAGGTAATACAAAAACCAACTTTTGGTATCTGCAATTTTCTGTTCAACTATAAAAACCAGAATCATGAAAACATTTAGTAAAAATAACATTGTTGGCATTGTGATAGCTTCTGTAAGTATTTTAGCGCTGCTATCTGCCAGCGGCTGTTTTACCAGTAAGGAAGTTGCTGCCAAAAGCGGCGCCCAACTATGGGCGGAAAATTGTCAGCGATGCCATAATACACCATCACCTTCAAGCTTTTCACCGCAGCAATGGCAAACTATAGGTATGCACATGCAAACCCGTGCGCTGCTTACCAATGCCGAAAGAGATAAGATAGTGGCGTTTTTAAAACAACAATAAGTTATACATTATGCAAAAGGCTGCCTGAAAGAAATTTTCTTTCAGACAGCCTTTTGCATAATCTACGGTTATGTGCTACAGCATCTTCCGCATCAAAAAGTCCGTCTGCACATCGGTTCCCACTACAAATTCATGGCAGCCGAATTTTTCAAAGCCGTTTTGCTTGTAAAAGTTCTGGGCACGGCTATTATGCTCCCATACACCAAGCCAAATATATCTGAGCATTTTCTGTTTAGCCCTTTCCTCTGCAAAATTCATTAACTGTTTGCCAATTTGTTTGCTTTGGTATTCCCGGAGTACATATAGCCGCTCAACTTCCATGCTTTGCTCATCTTTTACATCACTTTGAGCTGTGCCATAGTTGAGTTTTAAGTATCCGATAGGTTCATCGTTGAATACAGCAAAAAAGAACTCAGAAAGCGGGTTTTGCAGTTCGGAAAGTATCTGTTCCGGCGCGAAGGCTTTATCGGTATAGGCCTTAAAATCTTCAGGGTTATTCTGGTGCTCGAAGGCAACAAAAAAGGTTGTTTTAATAAGCGGCAATAAAACATTAATATCGCCTATTTCGGCTTTTCTGATTGTAACCATACTCTTATTCAAACTGGCCCTGCAAACGTTCCAGTTTTTCAATAATGAGGTTTAGCTTTTCTTCCTCGTTCCTGAAAATGCGCTTTTTGTAGTAGAACGTAAGTAATAAAATCCACACAATGCTGATGCTGTAAACCAGTATTTTATAGTAGAGGGGAGAATTGCGCAATACCTCTACAAAGTAAAGCGACAACCCTAAACTGATGAGTAATACATACAGGTAATAAAACCAGCCAACGGTTTTGGCTCGGTTCTTTTGGTATTCTTTCAAATCCTGCAGGTATTCGGTAGGGTTGAGGGTTGCATCGCGTTTGTTAAGTATGCGATAGTTGCGTATGATCATGATAGCATACACAAGCATGGTAATGAGCATAATAAACAAGCCCATATAGGTAAGCCACGATTGGAAAACGAAAAAGAAAAGTATACAGAACGTGAGCGCCAGAACACCAACCATCACTACAATACCCCAGTATAACTGGCTGGTAATGCTCCTTATTCCCTTTTTTACCTGTTTCAGCACCTCGTCAACCGAAAGCTGATCCTTTTTTGGCTGTCCTTGCCAAACCGACATGATGTGATCAAAGTCTTTCATATTGATTGTATAATTCCGTCAACTTTTGTTTAATACGATGAATTTTCACCCGCAGATTTCCTTCTGATATACCTGATATTTCTGCAATCTCGGGATAGGGCATTTCATCCAATACCATGGTAATAATAATCCTTTCAGACTCCTCCAATTTTGATATACATTTATACAATAAAGCCACCTGCTCATTTTTTTCCGATAGTTCTTCGCGTTTTGTTTCGGCTAATTGCTCGGTTAATTCTTCCTTAGCCTGCCGCTTTTCAGAGCGCAGGTAAGTTAAACAGGTATTTACGGCAATGCGGTATATCCAGGTGGAGATGAGCGCCTGGTTGCGGAACTTGTCGAGATTTTGCCACACCTTTAAAAAAGTTTCCTGTAAAAGGTCGTTCGCAGCATCATCGTCGCCCGTATAGCCGTAACATAAATGGTAAATCTTTTTAGAATTAGCCTCAAATATTTCCTTAAATGCAGCTTCTTTGTTTGCCACTTGTGCAGTTTAGTTTCTTGTTAGATGTTTTGGTGGGTAAGATGTTACAACAGGTATTCATCTTTATCCAGCCATGGAAATTTTTTCTCCGCTTCTTCCACAACTGTATTGTATTCGCCGGTGAAGTCGGCCTGCATATCTTCATGCAGTTTGCCGATTAATGTGCGCAATTTAAGCAATTGACGGGTTAAAATGAGCCGCATGGGTTTGTATGATACTTTACGGTCGGTATATTGGAGGTAATTGCTGCAAAAATTAAGCAGCAGACTGATCTCCGCTTCTTTCGATCCCATAAACTTGATGTATTTACCCAGCAGCCGCAATATCTTGCGCATGCTCTTAGCGGCATTGTAGCTGTTTACCGGCAACTGGCTGAACATGAAACCCGATTCGGCCTTTATTTGTTCAATAAAGCTTTCCTGGTTATCAGCCTGAAAAAGGAGGTAGGCCAATAATTCTTTATTTTCTTTCTTATATCGTGCAAGGCGCAGACACAGGTCGGCTATTTGCAACGACGACAAATGCTGCAATTCTTTCTTTATATCCTGTAAGCCGTAACTCTCAACGCTCATAATATTTCAGCAAAATAACTAAAAATTGTACTTTTGCACGCTCAAATTAATAATTGCATGAATAAGCTGGCCGGGATATACATTAACTAATCTCTGTTCTTCGGCCTTTAATCTCTATAACAATGTCAAAACGTATAAAAACAATATTTCTCGTCCTGGCCGTCGCGCTGCCATTTCTGTTCTATTGTGTAATTTATTATGGCCCTATGATTCGGAATGCGCCATACCGCTTTAGTGATTTCGAATCGTTCAGTATTCAATATGGAACAGGGGATAGTTTGGTAAATAAGTACGATTCCAAAACAGGTAATTACCAATACCTTAACGATCATGATTCGCTGATCAAAAAACATTTGCCGCTGAATGACGACCAACTGCTATATCTGCACCGCAAAGCTGCCTATTGGGGCTTTTGGAATTTTCCTGAACGCGAGGTGAACGATTCTGCAAAAGCCAAAGGCATAAAAGCGCCACGTTACATCATTCAGTTTAACTATAAGCATAAAAGCAAAAGGGTGGAGTATGACGCCTCTTTTGACGGTGACCCCAAACTAAAGGAAGCTAACGAGGCAATGAAAGCTGAGATTGAAAAGGTTTTGAATGAGGCTGAAGATAAGCAGGAACAGGCACAACTTAATCAAAAGAAATAAAATAGCGATTGTGTATTAAATATATAATCTCTATATTTGCACCTCGAAAAATTTAACACAAATAATTAATAACAAACATGTACGCAATAGTAAGTATAGCCGGACAGCAATTTAAAGTTGCAAAAGACCAGCAGATCTTTGTACATCGCTTACAGGGAGATGAAGGCGCTAGTATTGAATTTGACAATGTATTGTTAGCAGAAAACGAAGGTAAATTCAAATTAGGTTCTGATTTGAAAGGCGCTAAAGTTTCAGCTAAGATCGTGTCTCATTTGAAAGGTGATAAAGTGATCGTTTTCAAAAAGAAAAGAAGAAAAGGTTACAAGAAGAAAAATGGTCACCGCCAGCAGTTCACTAAAATAGAGATCACAGGTATTTCATTATAATTTAAGATATTAACCCGGGATCGCCTGTCGGTCTCCAATAAAAATATATAGAAGATGGCACACAAAAAAGGGGCCGGTAGTTCCAGAAACGGCCGCGAATCGCATAGCAAACGTTTAGGTATCAAAATATTTGGTGGTCAGCCGGCAATTGCAGGTAATATCATCGTTCGTCAGCGTGGTACCCAGCACAATCCAGGCCTTAACGTAGGTATTGGTAAAGATCATACCTTATTTGCTTTGGCTGA
>JBQCIS010000018.1:0-3270 GCA_051953515.1 Mucilaginibacter sp. | reverse complement strand
TAACCACCTCACCGTCGGGGAAAACCAGTTCGCCGGTATCCCCTACCTGGCCGCCGCTTTCGGCATAGAAAGGCGTTTTATCCAGCACGATCTGGTATTGCTCCTTGCCTTTGGCGGTTACCTTGCGGTATTTAACCACGTGGGCAATGGTTTCAGTTTCGTCATAGCCGGTAAACTCTACGCTGTCGTCATCTTTTATTACAACCCAATCGCCGGTATCAATGGCAGTAGCAGCGCGCGAGCGGGCTTTTTGAGCTTCAAGGGCTTTATTGAAACCGCTTATATCAACGGTCCAGCCCTTTTCACGTGCCATTAGTTCAGTTAAATCAATTGGAAAGCCATAAGTATCTTGTAGTATAAATGCAAACTCGCCATCAACCACCTTTGAAGCTGCATTGCTTTTGAACGTATCGTTATCTTTAAATGCTTTATCAAGTTCTTCATGAGAACTTGCTTTGATTAATGTAACAGGAAGATTAGGAATATTTGAACCAAAATTGCTATTTATAAAATAGTTATTGAATCTATTTATTCCGTTTTCTAAGGTCTTTAGGAAACTTACCTCTTCTTCCAAAATTACTTTTTGAACAAAATCTTTTTGATTCCATAATTCACTGAATACATTTTTAAATTCTAAAGCTAATCCAGGAACTAATTGATTTAAAAATGGTTTCTCGATGCCTAAGTATTGATACTGATACCTCACCGCCCTGCGTAAAATACGGCGGATAACATAACCCGCTTTGTTATTTGATGGCAATTGTCCGTCAGCTATAGCAAAGCTGATGGCGCGGATATGGTCAGCCAGTACACGCATGGCAACTGCCTCGTTCCAATGCTCCTCGCCGGGTTTGGCTTCGCTCTGATATGGCTTGTTGCTTTTGGCGCTGATAAACTGTATCAACGGCTGAAAAACATCGGTATCATAATTAGATGTCTTACCCTGCAACACACGCACCAAACGCTCGAAACCCATACCGGTATCCACATGCTTGGCTGGTAGTGGTTGCAGCGAACCATCCTTCAGGCGGTTGAACTGCATAAATACGTCGTTCCATATCTCTATTACCTGGTCATGGTCGGCATTTACTAAAACGGCTCCGCTAACCTGTGCGCGCTCGCTGTCCGGTCGGCTATCAAAATGTATTTCAGAGCAAGGGCCGCACGGACCGGTTTCGCCCATTTCCCAAAAGTTATCCTTTTTGTTTCCGGGCAGAATATGGTCTTCGGCTACATATTGTTTCCACAGTTCGTAGGTTTCCGTATCTTTTTCAAGGCCTTCCTTTTCGTCGCCTTCAAAATAGGTTACGTACAGACGATCCTTGTCCAGTTTATATACTTCGGTAAGCAATTCCCAGCTCCAGGCAATGGCTTCTTTTTTAAAATAGTCGCCAAAGCTCCAGTTGCCCAGCATCTCGAACATGGTATGGTGATAGGTGTCGATACCTACCTCTTCCAGATCGTTATGCTTACCGCTTACACGCAGGCAGCGCTGCGTATCAGCCACGCGACTGGCCTTAGGCGTTTCCTCACCCAAAAAAACAGCCTTAAACTGGTTCATACCTGCGTTGGTAAACATCAGTGTAGGGTCGTTTTTAACCACGATAGGTGCCGACGGTACAATAGTGTGACCTTTGGCAGCGAAAAAATCTAAAAAAGCCTTGCGTATTTCGGTAGCAGTCATAGGGAGCAAAGATAAGTTTTAGTCCGGAAGACCGTAAGTCTTAAAGGCGGAAAGTCCTAAATTTTTTTTTTGAATTATCTAAACTTCCTCTTTCGGACTTTCCGACTTCCGCACTTTCCGACTTCCGCACTTTCCGACTTATTAAAATCATTATATTTGCATTATGCCTTTAAAAGAAGAACGCGAAATAACCAAGATGTACTATACCATGGGCGAAGTTGCGGCAATGTTTGACGTGAACCAGTCGCTGCTGCGTTTTTATGAAAAGGAATTTCCGATCCTTCAGCCTAAAAAGAACAAGAAAGGTAACCGGCTTTTCACTCCGGAAGATATCGAGAACCTGAAGATCATCTTTCATCTCATCCGCGATAAGGGCTATACACTTAATGGCGCAAAGGAGCATTTACGTCATAATACCGGCGATGTAAAAGACACCCAGCGCGTAATCGACTCACTCGAAAACATCAAAAAATTCCTGCTTGAGGTAAGAGACAACCTGTAAAAAATTATATTTATTGCAAAATTTACTGTAGAGACACAAAATTGTGCGTCTCCATATGGTGTTTATCAGAGACGCAAATATGCGTCTCTACGGATAGAAAACAAGCCTTAACATGATCGCGAACCATAAGGGCGAAATTCCTTTTGTTGTACTACTTGCGCCGTTTCTGCTTGGTTTAATAACGGGGCTTAACCTGCTTACAACTGCATGGATACTGCCATTGGGCATTGCATTTGCGGTGGTAGGCATCATTTTTACAGCTTTCAATTTTTTTTATAAACCATTAAAACTTTACCGGCTGAAATGGCCCGGCGGATTATTGCTGCACCTGATGTTGTTTTTAGCCGGATGCTTCATCACCCTCAATTACAACGAATTAAACCGAAACAATCATTTCTCAAAATACAATGCAAAATATCTTGCGGTAAAGGTTCAGAATGAGCCGGTGGCAAAAAATGGTTATATCAGGTTCAGGGCGTCTGCAGTGGAATGTATCAACAATAACACGATAATCCCAGCCAGCGGCAACCTGCTCATCAATATAAAGGATAGTCTTGCCGAAAGCATTCAATACGGAGATGAATTGTTGGTTCCTGCTAATTACAAACTTGTCGATCCCCCATTTAACCCGGCGGAATTTAACTACAAACGCTACCTGGCCAATCAGAATATTCATTTTCAGTTGTTATTGTTTCAAAGCCAATACGCATTGATAGCCCATAACACAGGTAACCCATTAATGGCCTTTTCTCTTAACCTGCGCAGGCAATTAGTAGCGAAACTAAAAAACGGCATACATGATCCCGGGGCTGCCGCGGTTGCATCCACCATACTATTGGGCTACAGGGCCGATTTAAGCGGTGACATTTTACAAGCCTACTCGCAAACCGGAACAGTTTACGTACTCACCGTTTCGGGTGCGCAAATAGCGGTGATCTATTTTTTATTGAGCTGGTCGCTCGGTTTTTTAAACAGATACCGATATGGAAAATTGGTACGAGCAGTTGTAATTATTTCCGTTTTGTGGTATTATGCACTGCTTACCGGGTTTTCGGTATCCGTTTGCCGGGCGGTGTTGATGCTG
>JBQCIS010000017.1:0-2909 GCA_051953515.1 Mucilaginibacter sp. | reverse complement strand
TGTTTCAACTGATTCTCTCATCGGTGACCCGGCGTATTTGAAAGATTGAGCATCCCGGAAGATGTATTTTATTTTTTCACACCGCGTCCCTTGCAGGAGCCCCGGCTAAGATTAAGCGACGAAGCAGTTTCCCCTAAACGTCATTGCGAGTTACCGCCTTTGTCCAAAGGAAAAAATAGGAATGACGTAATCTGTAGCTTTGAGCTTGCAATAAAAGCAAGGTAAACTACGTAACCCGGTAGCTCCATTGGTGTCTTCAGAACCCGCTTGCGAGTTTGGGACTGCTGCTCTTTGAAAAAAATATTATCGGCGTGTAGCTCAAGACTACACTACCATGTTTATAAGCTTGAATTTTATCGACGAGCGTCAGAGTTCACCTTGCTTTATTTTAAAACTTTAAAGCATAAAATTATGGACAAAAAATCAAAAGCAATTGAATCACTTCAATTAGCAGTGATTCACCCTCGCAGTGCGGCAATTGATGTAGGCAGTATGATGATGATGGTAGCATATACTGACAAGGATGGAAATCAAAATTTATTGGAAGTAGATGCATTTACTGAAAGCCTTCAACATTTAGCAGCCACTTTACACAAAGCTGGAGTTACACATATAGCAATAGAAGCCACAGGAGTTTACTGGATTGTTATATACGAAATTTTAGAACAGCAAGGCTTTCAGGTTACACTTGTGGATGCCAGGCACTTTAAAAATGTAGATGCCCAAAAAACAGACGTAAAGGACTGTCAATGGCTGCATCAGTTACATGCCAGCGGTTTGCTAAGAGCCTCTCATATTGCTGATGAAGTGTATAGGGAATTGAGGAGTTATCTGCATGAAAGGAATTTGTTACAAAAGCAAAAGAGTGATACGCTTAACCGGATACACAAATTGCTGACTCAGATGAATATAAAAGTGCAGCATCTCATAAGCGATATTGAAGGTGTATCAGGTATGAAATTGCTTTGTGGTATTGCTAGCGGAATAACCGATGCAAAAGAATTATTAGCACTTATAGATGTACATAAACTAAAAGCTGGCGAAGAAGATTTACTAAAATCATTACAAGGAATTTATAAGAAACAATATGTTACCATTCTGAAAAATACATTAAGATCACATGATTTTTTTAAAGCCCAAATGCGCGCTTACGAGAAGCTGATTGAAGAGGTTTTAAATAAAATGCTTCCTGAGGATGGTAATGGCAACAAGGCCGTAATCAAAAGCAAAACCAGTTACACCAGGAAGAATCAGTACAGGATTAATTTGAAAGAATATCTTAAACACATAATCGGGATTGATGTAACAAGGATCGATGGTATAGATGAAATAAGTGCTTTGGAAATCATAGCAGTGACCGGTTTAAACATGAGCAAATGGCCTTCTGCAGAACACTTTGCAAGTTGGTTAAATTTAAGTCCAAGACCCAAAATATCAGGAGGTAAAATTATTGGTTATGAAAAAAGACCTACGAATAATAATGCCACTCAGGCCTTTAGAATGGCGGCGCAAACGATGTGGCAAAATAAAGGTTCATTAGGCCATTTATATCGAAGATTATCTGCACAGAAGGGTTCTAAAAAATCAAATAAAGCAATAGCCAGAAAACTAGCAGTAATTTTCTATCACATGGTCAAAAACAAAACAAAATACAATAAAAATAAATTGCAGGTAAATACGGAAAGGCAAAGAGCCAAAAGAATAAGCTTTCTCAATAAGGAAGCACGAAAGTATGGATACGTTTTGCAAAACGCAGTAGATTAATTATGAACCATTTAAGAAATACGTCATTATAAGGAGCTTGGATAATTTTCATTTTTTGATTGATGCCCCTAGCGACGAAGCAATCTCCTGTGCAATCGTCATTGCGAGAAGATTGAATAATGTTCATCTTTTGATTAATGCCCATAGCGACGACCTGTCCCGATTATTTCGGGAAGAAATCTCATTCATAATCGTCATTGAATCTGCCAAAAGTTGGAAGAGAAAAAACAAGAAACCGAATTATTTCTCGTTTTACTGTGTATTTAATTCGTGGTGTTGGTCATGCATCCCAAATTTCATTTCCCCATCTTCTTTTCAACCACTTTTTTTCTTTTTTGCCATCTGTCAATCGGCTCGGGAGCGTATCAAGAATTGCCTTTTTTGTCAACGAGATGAAAAGCCTTATTTAATTTTTTACTGATATCGGAGATCTTCTTAGAAGGCTTACCCGACTGCGCTTTATAAAATTTCTCAAAGGTTTTGATGCCTGAATTAATAACGGAAAGTTCTTTTTGATAATTCTTATCCTTTCGATAGAGGATCATTAACCGGTCGTAGGCATGTATTTGTAAAGGATCTGTTTCCAGGATCCGGTGGTAGAGCTCAATCGCTACAGAAGGATCCGTTTTTTCAGCCTCTGCTGCTTTTGAGGTCAATTCATTCATAGAAGCTTCCTCTTCAATTTGGGGTACGCCAGGCATAACAAATGTTTTAGTTTACTTTATTAAAATATGTGCCAGATTAAAATATGTGCCAGCTTTAGGCATTACGCTGCTTTTAATAAAGCAATTCAGAATTAAATACATGACTCATCATGAAATGGGCGCAGGAAAAAATTACTATTACGCGCTTTCGCTTGTCCATGTAAAAATACCGCCTTGCTTCTTACGGACAAAGCAGGCGAAATTATCGGAAGCGATTGCACTTACGACCGCACGTACTTATTTAAAGTCTGCAGATTTTCAAAGGCAGCGCCCACGGTATTATTGAAGTAGGCGTACACGGTCTTTTTTTCCCTGATCCATGCCTTTATATAGCCTGCATACCGTTTTAGAAATTCATCACTGTAATCGCCGCGGTATCTTCGTTCGGGGCCATGAAAGCGCAGGTAAATAACGTCGCCGCTTACCTCGTTCAATGGTGTA
>JBQCIS010000016.1:0-41412 GCA_051953515.1 Mucilaginibacter sp. | reverse complement strand
ACTAAATCGTCTCTTAAATTGTTTATGTTTTGTATTACCTGTTTAGCATTTTGTAAATCGATAAGTTTTGCCATGTTATAAACTGTTATGTTAAAATACATCAATTGGTTAATAATGTCAATACTATTTCATTTATCCAAGCAATGTGGCTGAATACACGCAAAAGAAAAGCCTCTAGATTTTATCCAAAGGCTTTCATAATAATTTTTTCGAAATTCTTTCCCATCTTATTCCCAAGATGGGTGATTTTGTAGCCCCGACGGGAATCGAACCCATATCTAAAGTTTAGGAAACTTCTATTCTATCCGTTGAACTACAGGGCCATTTTTGATGCGCAAATGTGCGGATTAGCAAATGTGCAGATCAATAGCTGCAAAGGTGCAAATTATCATGCAATTACCCAAACCCATTTGCACATCTGCACATTCACTCATCTGCACATCTGTCTATCTTACTACCGAGCCGTTATGCAGCGCATCAACCGGCGATACAAAGCTTAATTTGCCGTTGGTATCTTCAGCCATCAATATCATCCCCTGCGACAGGATGCCTTTTATTTCTCTTGGCTCAAGGTTTACTAAAATGCTTACCTGTTTGCCAATAATGGCATCCGGCTCGTAATATTCAGCTATACCTGATACCACGGTGCGCTGATCCAGGCCGGTATCGATGGTCAGTTTCAGCAGTTTTTTGGTTTTGGCAACCTTTTCAGCAGCCAATATGGTACCGGTGCGGATGTCCATCGCGGCAAAGGCATCGTAATTGATATTTTCTTTTGCCGGTACTACCGGTATCTTTTTATCAGCTTGCGCTGCCTGCTTTTTATCCAGCAGTTTCTGCAGTTGCGCGTCTATCACCGCGTCTTCCACCTTTTCAAACAGCAGCGATGCAGCGTTTAACTGATGGCTGTTTTTAAAGCTTACAGCCTCGTTAAAACCAATAGGGGCAACATTAAGCATAATGAATACCTTCGTTGCTGTAGCGGGCAGAAATGGCTGTAAACAGGCCGCCAGACGACCGATCAGCACCAGGCAATTGTGCAGAGCTTCCTTCGCATCATCCGGATTGGTTTTGATGGTTTTCCACGGTTCTTTTTCCGTAAGGTATTTATTGCCGAGGCGGGCAATATCCATTACATTCTGTAATGCCTGCCTGAAACGGTATTCCTCAATATTCTTCTCAAGCTCCTCCTGATATGCGTTTATCTGGTCGTTTATCGCTTTGTCGGTTAATACAATATCACCCGTGCCTTCAACTTTGCCATCGTAAAACTTGTGCATCAGTATCATTACACGGTTTACAAAGTTGCCCAAAATGGCTACCAGTTCGTTGTTTACACGCGCCTGGTAATCCTTCCAGGTAAATTCGCTGTCGCTGGTTTCAGGCAGGATAGAGGTGAGTACATAACGAAGTTCATCCTGCTTGCCTGGGAATTCTTCCAAATACTCATGCAACCAAACAGCATGATTGCGTGAGGTAGAAAGCTTCTCGCCTTCCAGGTTCAAAAACTCGTTGGCCGGCACATTCTGCGGCAATATATATTCGCCATGCGCATTCAAAATCGACGGGAAAATAATACAGTGAAAAACAATATTATCCTTGCCGATAAAATGGATCAGGCAGGCATCGTCGGCCTCATTCTCCTGTTTTTTCCAGTATAATTTCCAGTCGTTACCGGTGTCAGCTGCCCACTGTTTGGTGGCTGATATGTAGCCTATCGGCGCATCCATCCACACATATAACTTTTTGCCCTTGGCCTCTTCCAAAGGAACATCTATGCCCCAGTCGAGGTCGCGCGTCATGGAACGTGGTTGCAAACCCGATTTCAGCCATGATTTACACTGACCGAAAACATTCACCTTCCACTCCCCATCCTTTTCATCCAGCCATTTTTCCAGCCATGGCTGGTATTTATCTAATGGCAAATACCAGTGTTTGGTAAGTTTTAATACGGGCGGTTTACCGCTTAGGGTTGATATGGGGTTGATAAGATCGGTAGGATTCAGCGAAGTACCGCAGTTCTCACACTGATCGCCGTAAGCATGGTCGTAACCGCAATTCGGGCAGGTACCGGTGATGTAACGATCGGCAAGAAATTGCTCAAAGTCCTCGTCGTAGTATTGCTCAGAGAATTTCTCTATAAACTCGCCTTTCTCATATAAGTTCAGGAAAAACTCCTGTGAAAGATCATGATGAATGGCCGACGAAGTGCGATGATAGATATCAAACGATATCCCGAACTCGGCAAAGCTGTCTTTTATCTGGTTATGATATTTATCAATAATAGCCTGTGGCGTTGTATTTTCCTTTTTGGCTTTGATGGTGATGGCTGCACCATGCTCATCTGAGCCACAGATGTAAACCACATCTTTTTTCTTAAGCCGCAAGTAACGTACAAAAATATCGGCAGGGAGGTATGCACCCGCCAAGTGGCCGATATGCAACGGCCCGTTGGCATAAGGCAGGGCTGATGTAATGGTATAGCGTTTAAAATTATCCAGTTTTGACATTAAATGTGCGTGCTTATTAATATTTTGGCAAAGATAATTTATTTTGAATTAGAAAGACTGAAAGTCGGTAAGACGTAAGGTCAAGATCGTGTAAATGAAGCTAAACACCGTTACCGAAAGCACCGTTATTAAACCACCCCACCTGAAAAAAGGCGACAAGGTGGCTATTACCTGCCCTGCAAAGAAACTGCCTTCGCCCATGACAGATGCTGTAAAACTGCTTGAATCGTGGGGGCTTGAGGTGATTTTGGGTGAAACCGTCAATGCTTCATACCACCAGTTTGCCGGTGATGACGACCTGCGCGCTAAAGACTTGCAGCGCTTTATCGACGACGATAACATAAAAGCCATATTTGCTGCAAGGGGCGGTTATGGAACGGTCAGGATGATCGATAAGGTTGATTTCACTCGCTTTGCAACCCACCCCAAATGGCTTATAGGCTTCAGCGATATTACCGTATTGCATACGCACCTGTTCAATAACTATCAGACCCAGACTATTCACGGGCAGATGCCGGTAAATATTCCGGATGCATCAGCCCAATCACTGCAAACACTAAGAGCAGCGCTGTTCGGCGAACCGCTTCACTATCATTTTGATTCACATCACCTGAATAAAAACGGCAGGGCAGAAGGCATAGTTATCGGTGGTAATCTTTCATTACTGGTGGCTGTCTCAGGTTCGGTATCTGATATTGATTATGAAGGAAAGATCCTTTTTATAGAGGATGTAGGCGAATACCTGTACAGCATTGACAGGATGATACGCATGCTTGACCGTGCCGGCAAACTCAAACATTTAAGAGGATTACTGGTTGGCGGTTTTACCGACGTAAAGGATAATGATATACCATTCGGGCAAACCGTAAACGAGATTATTATGGATGTGGCCGGTAAATACGATTACCCCGTGTGTTTTGATTTTCCGGCCGGACATATCCCCGGCAATTGCAGCATTCTTCTGGGTAACCGGATAGATTTAAATGTGGATAATGCACACATAACCGTTAATTTTAAATAAAAGATACACAATGGCGCTTTTCAGCAAATTAGGTAATTACAGAAACTTCGGGCTGCTCATTATCAGGCTTGGGTTGGGCATTATGTTCATTTATCACGGCTTTCCCAAATTAGCGGGCGGTCCGCATAAATGGGCGGGGATTGGCACGGCAACAAAATATGTAGGCATACATTTCTGGCCGGTATTCTGGGGATTTTTGGCTGCTGCTGTAGAAGCTATAGGCGGTGTGCTGCTTATTATCGGCTGGCAGTTCAGGGTAGTTTGTTTGCTCTTGGTTATCAACCTTGTTGTTGCAGCAGCAATGCATTTTGGCACCGGCGGCGGTATGGATGAAGCTGCTCACGCTATTGAAGATGCCATCACTTTTGCAGGCCTGTTATTTTTAGGACCAGGGAAATATAGTGTGGATAAGAAATAAAAAATCTTTACATGGTTACATTGAATAAAGGCCGGCAAATCATGATTTGCCGGCCTTTTAAATTAAAATTTCTTTGACATTATTCATTCATGTAATTACCAAGGTCGCGCAGATAGCCATCGTCAATGTTGTCTGAGGCATGCTCTTCCATAAACTTATTTACTTTGGTTGCATCCGTTGTAAACAGTGATTTTATAGCTTTTTTCTTCAATGCTATTGGCTGAGCTTTACCACTTCGGGCATCTATTATATAATAAGTATACTCATCTGTATATGAATCAAAATTATTACCCTGAGACATCACACCATCAGTGGTATAATTGGCTTTCTCGAATTTTGTTTTAACAACCTTATATATGCCAAATTTATTTCCTTCAGAAAGCACCTGTACATAGTGTGTTCTGTCAAGCACAGGCATATTGGCAAACGTAACCGTATCACCGTTTTCGCCTATCAGGCCAAAATATTTTACAATATCCCGGTTCACTTCAATAGCAGAACGGCCATCTTTTGTGGCCAGCAATCCGCCTCCCATTTTATCGTAATTATAAACGTAATGCCGGTTATCAATCATTTCGTTTTTTACGTCAATGACCCAGCCGGGCACCCAATCTTTAAAAAGGTACCGAGATCCCTGGGTTTCTTCTTTGGGGTTAAATTGGGGAAATGTAGCACCTGGCCCTGCATCAAAGTCTATATTTCGCTGCACAGTAAGGGTTACATTACCATGCCCGCCCATATTTATTCTTACATTTTCAGGTTCATTAAACGCCGGATTGATCTCCGTATTTAATTGCCGCATTTGGGTTTTCATATTTGACATTGCTGCAATGTTACCAGGGTCATCCAACGGAACTTTCTTATCCCGTGCAGCGGTAATATTTACCGAATACTTCAGTATAATAGAAATATCCATCTGATGATCTACAGCAATAGCCGTATCACGGTAACCAACGGCACTAATATGTAAACTTGCAGGCATATTCACTGTTAAATTGAACGTACCTGTTGAATCGGTTTTCGCCTTGTTTCTGTTTTCGTCCATTATTACAGCCTGACGCACAGGAGTGCCTTCCGGGTTTCTGATAACACCTGTTAACGTTACTTTTTGTGCGTATGTAACATGCGTGATCACTAAAAGGAGTAGAAACAATAGCTTTTTCATGGCATTATATTTTTATTCGTTCATATATGCACCTAAGCCTGCCAGATAATTATCATCGATATCATCTGAAGAATGATCTGACATAAATTTATTTAATCGGGAAGCATCCGCAGCAAATGTCTCTTTTATCGCTTTACGTTTCAGATCAATTTTTTTCAAAGCATTGGTCTGCATGTTCAACACATAATAAGTTGCGTTATCGGTATACAAATCATAGTTATGGCCATCAGACATTACTCCATCTGTTGTATAGTTGGCTTTCTCAAAAGTGGTTTTAATGGCTTTGTATATTTTGTATTTGTTACCAGTTGAGATCAATTGAACATAATGAAACTTATCGATCAGCGGCATATTTTCAAACGTGTACACATTATCAGCATTATCATATAATGTAAAAGACTTTACCAGGCTTCTATCTATTTCTATAGCCGACTGTTTATCCTTGGTAATAAGTAATCCACCTCCCATCTTATCATACGCAAACATGAAATGCGGATCCTGTACTGTTTCGCCTTTGGTATTTACAACAAAACCATGCACCCATCCTTTTAGCAAGTATCGTGAACCTTGTGTTTCTTCTTTTGGATTAAAAACGGGTAGCATTGCTCCACGGGCGGCATCAAACGCATTGCTTGATACGCTGCTCTGCAAAGTTATTTCGTCGCCCATAGTACTTTTCACATTCGCAGTGTTTGCCTGGTTGGCTGCACCTGCAACGGAAGAAACTTTAGCCGAAATACTAACTGCTTCAAACAAAGTAATGTTTACATTTTGCTGACCAGTTACCACAACCGAGGTATCACGGTAACCGGCACAGTTTACATGCAGCATAGAATTGGTCGCAGCAGCAATACTAAAATTACCCAGCGAGTCGGTAAAAGCGCCCTGTTTTTGATCGTTTTGCACAAATGCGAAATGCAAAGGATCGCCTTGGGGGTTTCTGACGGTTCCGGTAATAGTAGTTGTTTGTGCTATTGCCGGCAAAGCCATGATAAAAGTGGCAATAGCTAAAATCATTTTTTTCATATTATTTGCAATACGTGGTTCTTTATCTAAGATAAAGGGTTTAAAGCTTTTAAAAAAATAATTGATCTTAATATCTATAAAATTAATGTTACAAATATAAAGTTCAAAAAAAATAGCCACCCTTTAGGGGTGGCTATTAAATATTAATAAAACCTATTAATAAGTGGCTGTAAGCACGTATGTTTCGTTATAGTATGTGCGCGGGTTACCACCCTGCACCAATATATAACCAACAGTAAATTTAAAGCCCGGTACTCCGGGAGTGCCGGTTGCTGTTGAAGTAACAGCAGGATCAATCTGAGCAGAACGGCCCTGAGAATTTGTACCTTGACCGTAATAATTCGTTACACTGGTAACTGTGTGCGTGCTTGGATCAAATGTAAAAATCGGGTCGAAATTGCCATAGTAGCTGCCTACTAATGCCTTGTAATAACCAACGCCGTTCACATCATCAAACAGCACAGTATTTGCCGACTGGGTTTCTAACTGAACACCATTAACAGGGTATTGACCGGTTAATGCCGGATTGAGATGATCTACCGCAGAACCAGTTACGGTATAAATACCTTGATAAAGGCTTTTTACCTGTAGCTGAATAACAGCAACGTTCAGGTTACTTGGTATTTCAGCTCCCTGTGCTGATACAAGTTTCAAGGCAACCGCATAATTCTTTGTAAAGTCAATGCTGCCAGCTTTAAATACCACCGGAATCTTAACTGTTTGCGTACCTGCAGGTATTGTTACCGATGTAGGAGCAGTATAAAGAGTGGTAGGTAATGCTTGATAGCCCGAAGGTACATCTGCGTCATCTATTACAACGCTAGCTGATACGGCTTTGCTTAAAGTAAGCGAAGGCACAGATAACGTTACCTCCAAATTCTCGGTAAAATTGCCTTGAGGCAACATAACAGCCAGGTAAGGTGTTGCCTGAAAGCCGGCATATTGCCATGCGATTAAAGCTGGGCTTTTGGAAAAGTCAACACTGCCGGGACTATTGTCCTTGCAAGAGCTGAAAAAGCTTGCTGCGAAAAGGCCTATAGCCATCAGCACATAGCCTGCTTTTTTATATGAATGATTTCTTTTCATCTTGTTTCTTATTTAACTTATAAAAATTAAAATTTATTTTATTTCTCCCAATTATCCCAGAATATCGGTGTATAAGCGTTTGTACCTGATGGAATATTGGCCCCATTGGTATTGATCTCACTCTGCGGATACAGATAACGGAATGGCAGGCTTACAGGATGTGAAACGCCTGCTTTATCAGTCATTGGATGCTGTACCAGGTTATTAGCATGTGAAAAACCAAAGTTAGTACCATCAGGGATAGGATAACCGGTCCTTCTGTAGTCGGTATATGCCTGCTCCCAGTTTATACTATTAAGCGCTGACCATTTCAGTGTGATAATAGCCCTTAAACCGCCAACTGTAACATCGGTTTTCGGATCGCCTGCATCAGCTGCAAGGAAACCATCTGCATCACCTATATTATCAGCGGCAACACCGGTACCCATATCATTCACATAAACAAAGCTTTGTTCGGTACCAAGTTTGGCAAAGTTAGCGGCCGCAAGATTGCCACCAGGTAAAAAACCTTCCTGGGCAGCTTCGGCCTGCCAGAACAAACTTTCAAAATCTGACATAATAAATTCATCTTGTGAAGGTGACTTTAAAGTACCTTGGGTAGATGTTGCTTTTGCATTACTGCCTAAACCTGATGTATTACTGTTTGGAAGGGCATTAGGGTCGCCATCATAGTTACCAACACAGTAAGGAGCAGCATTTAAAATGATATTGTAATCATCAGTAAACCTGTAATCTTGTGTATTATTACCATAAGTAATATAATACTTATTGGCCCTGAAGAAAGCATATCCGTTATTAGCTGTACCAGAGGTGAGATAAAAGTCAGCATAAAAAGGATTCTGCCTTGAAGCCGAGCTGTTAGAGTAACCCGGGTTTACAGAAGCGCTCTGGTTAGCGCCAATATAACCCTGGCCTGTAGCGGTAACCTTAGCAATTTCGGCAGTAATGTTTGAAGCAGAGAAAGCTGCTGCGTTTGAAGTACGTGCGGTCATCAACAGTTTAAGCTTTACGGTATTTGTAAATCTTATCCAGCTATTCATACGCACGGTTGGAGAAACACCGGCCCCTCTGCCGTACATGATATCATACTGATCATCTGTATTAACAGTAGTTGCAGGTGCAGCAGAATAGAAAGTGATCGCTTTCTGAAAATAGTACACTGCGCTGTCACATTGCTGAACCAGGTCAGCATAAATAGTAGCAGCATCATCATATTTCGGGTTAGGATACTTATTCAAGTTAAACGCCTGTGAATAAGGCACATTGTTAAACCCGTCAACCAAAGTGGAGAAATGAAGCGCCTTCATTACTTTAGCAACACCAACATAAAACGGATCACCAGCTGAGTTATGCTCAATATAATTATAGCTTTTCATGGTGCCGTATAACGACTGGAATTCACCATCAGCATAAGATGCATCGATTTGATAAGTTTCAGTCGGAATGGTTTGAATAAAGTTACCGCTTCGTGACCAATAACCCATCCACCTGTTTGTATTCTGGAAATTATTTGCCAGGTTAGATGCTGAGCTCACTAAAGCAGCAGACAACACAACGTTAGGTGTAACCACAGTAGGCTGGTTGGGGTTATTATTGATATTTTCTGTAAACTTCTTACAACCAGTAGCTACGGCCGTGATCGCAAAAAGTAATATCGTTAGTTTTTTCATGATTTTTTGTGTTTTAAATTAAACGCATACTTTTTAAAATGATACAGATAAGCTTGCTCCATAAAATCTTGTTGGAGGCGTTTGGCTGATTGATGTTGAACCAATACCGTTACCGCTACCTGCATCAGAGAACTCAGGATCGATAGAATCATTTGATTTAGGCCTGAACATAAGTAAATTACGACCAATCAGGCTGATTGAAGCTTTCTTTATAAATCCTACCGATTTTAATGCACTTTGAGGCAGCTGGAAAGTCAGGTTAGCTTCGCGCAGTTTTAAAAATTCTGCATCGTCAACAAATATGCTACCTACTTGCGAACCGTATACTGTTGACCAGAATGAACCGCCCTGGCCACCGTTACCGTTTGCTACAGCAACAGAAGTGTTGTTTACATATTGGCCATTCTGCAATACAACTGAGTTTGGATAAATGAAACGCTGACGGCCATTCTCAGCAGACTGGGCTGAGATACCGGTGAATGCTTCAACTGATTCTGTTGAGTTGAATATTTGGTTACCGCCGCGATAATCAAGTACAAACGATAATGAGAATGCTTTGTAAGTTAAAGTACTGTTAATACCCAATATTTTGGTTGGGTTGGTTGTACCGTAAGTGGTTAGGTTTGAATTAACACTTGGCAAACCTGTTTTAGGATCAACTATAACCTTACCATTTGGTGCACGGTTCCAGTCGTTGGTTTCAATTACAGGATATGACATGCCTTTAACAGCATAAATACCACCAACAGCGCCAACAGTATTTGGTACGCCGCCAATTTCAAGTTGCGTTTGGCCAGGTGCAAGTTCTACAACCTTATTAGCGAAGTGTGTAAAGTTGATACCAATATTCCACTGGAAGTTTCTTGTTCTTACAGCAGTGGCGTTCAGGTCAAGCTCCAATACATCGTTCGTAACCAAACCGGCGTTTGCAAGTTCCTGAGTATAACCTGTTGAACTTGAAACGGTAGCGGTTAAGCTTTGGTTCCTTGAATCAGAATGTGCGTAGTTAGCTGTAAAGTGTAAACGGTCTTTCAGGAAGCCCAACTCTATGCCAACTTCTTTATCAGTGGTTTTTTCAGGCTGAATGTTCGGGTTCAGTGAAAGGCCTGATTGTGAATAACCACCTAATGTACCAAATGGAAAACCACCTGCTACGTTGAATGGGTTGATCAATGAATATGCACCATAAGGATTAGCGCTGCCGCCAAGGTTGATGTTCGCAACTTCGGCAATACCGGCAGTTAACTTACCATAAGATATTATGTTATTGTCTTTCAAAGCATTGATAGCATCGGTGAATACGAATGATGCGTCAACACTTGGGTATTCATAGTGATTTTTAGATGGGTTCAATACAGAGTTCCATTCATCGCGGTTTGTACCGTGTAAGAACAGCCAGTTTCTGAAACCAATGGTTACTTCTTCATAAATACCGGCATCTCTCTGTTTGAAACTATCTTGATAATAGCCAGGAATACCTAATGTACTTGAGATATTATAGTCGCCAGGGAACTGTAACTGATCGCCTTCAAGATTCATATAGGTCTGATAGCTCTGGTGGGTATTTACACCTGCCAAACCGGTGATCTTGAAATCGTTGTTAATCTTTTTATCAAATGCTGCAATGAAGTCGTTATTCAGCAACTGCTCCATAAATGTGTAGCTAAGTGTTGCAGGATAAGTGAACTTTAAGGATGATGGAACGTTACCTGCACTTTCAGGGTCGGCAGTAGCCCAAGGCGCAAAAGTGATACCCGCTTTAGTATAAGCATTTTGTTGCGTCAATTGGGTTAAACCAAGCCTGTCAGAGAAAGTAAGCCATGATGTAGCTTTAAACGAAAGGTTAACGTTACCAGAGAAAGTATAATAATCTCTGTTCTCACGCGAATTTTGCAAAGTCCAGTATGGGTTGGTTGCGTACGCGTTGTAATATGAGTTTACGTTTGAATATTGGCCGTTAAGGTTACTTGGATCGTAAACAACCGGACCAGTAGTACTTTGTAAAGTAGTTTTTGTTAAAGGAATATTAGCCGGTGTGTTCAATAATTCGAAATAGAACGCATCGCCGGAGAAACCACCGCCTGTTTGGTTATAGCTTGGGCCATAAGTGCTTACGTTTTTCTGGTTATAAGCCGCGTTATATTCAACACTGAATTTACCATAGGTTTGTGTACCACCGATACGGAGGTTATCAGTTCTGTTATGATCGTCAGGCACAACGTCTCCTGCGCTTACGTCCTGAAAACCTACGTGCAGCGAACTATTTTCATTACCGATATCATAGCTTACATTAAATTGGTTAGTGATACCGTTTACAAAAAAGTCGCGTCTGTTATTATGGATAGCAGAATATTTAGTATACAAAGTATCATAACCTGTAACCGTTACGCCATCAGAAGCATATATAGGGCTAAGTGCCATTAATATTTTGCGGCCGTCAAAAGCGGGGCCGTAGCTTTCGTTTTCGTAAGGAACAGGGTTAACGGTACCATCAGGATTCACGAATGCGCCGCCTTCACCACCGTAACCGCCAAACCTTTCCTGAAGCGCAGGAAGGTAAGATACAGACTGCACTTCAGTAGTATTGGTTACCGTAATAGAAGGTTTGCCCTTGCTGCCTTTTTTAGTAGTAATGATTAACACGCCGTTAGCAGCTTTTGAACCATAAACCGCAGCAGCCAAACCGCCTTTCAGAACGTTCACGCTGGCAACGTCTTCAGGGTTTATAGTAGTAATGTAGTTAACGTTATCAATTGGCACACCGTCAACAACAAGCAATGCCTGGTTGTTACCGGTGATTGATCTGTTACCTTGCAATACGATACGTGTAGTAGGATCAACGCCGTTGTTGGTCAGGTTCACCTGTAAACCAGAAACTTTACCTTCCAAACCAGTTGAGATATTGGTAACAGCTGCCTGGTTTAGGGTTTTAGTGTCGATCTGGGCGGTTGCATAACCTAATGATCTGGCCTGCATTTTCTGACCCAAAGCACCGGTTACCACAACTTCACCGATCTGGGTAGACGCTGTAGCAAGGGAAATGCTCATTACTCCGGACTTAGGAGCAACCTCAACAGAGGTAAAGCCAATGGCCTTAAATACCAAAACGCCACCCGGAGGTACGCTTAAGGAATACTTACCTGCACTGTTGGTGGCAACGCCATTATTTGTGCCCTTGATTGTTACTGATACTCCCGGGATGGGTGTGCCGTCATCCTTAGACGTAACCGTACCAGTAACTGTACGGTTTTGTGCAAATACCTGAGTAATACTCAACATCAGGAAACACAAACTTACTAGTAGAAGTTTTTTCATTTTGTCAATAATAAGATCAGTTAATAGTTAATTAATTATAAAAGTAATGTTAGATTTTCACATGGTCAAGAAAAAAGACATTTTTTTTAAAAAAAACGGCCTTTTTAAAAAAATACAGTACTATGTATTGCATAATACATTTTAAAACATATATCTTTGTGATATGATTGTAGAAAACACACAAACCCAAATGAGGAAAGGCATTTTAGAATATTGCATACTTTCCATTATTGCAAAGGGCGAAACATATGCTTCAGATATAATCACCGAACTTAAGAAAGCCCAATTGCTTGTAGTTGAGGGTACTTTATATCCTCTGTTAACACGTTTAAAGAACAACGGATTGCTCACCTATAACTGGGTTGAGTCTACCTCCGGACCGCCGCGCAAATATTATGTACTGGCCGATGAAGGTAAAAAGGTGCTTGAGCAGCTTGATAAAACCTGGCAGGAGCTTGAGTTTGCCGTTAAAACCGCAATAGGCGATCGGCTTGCCCATACAACGGACGAACCGAACCAAAGTGAAGAGCAGCAATAACTTATCCCTTAAAAGTACATATATACTATATATACCAAAATCACCCGATCATCATGAACAAAACAATTATCATAAATATAAACGGCACCGTCTTTCACATCGAAGAAGATGCCTACGAAATATTGAAGGCGTACATGACAAATGTAAAGCGCCACTTTATGAACTCAGCCGACAGCCTGGAGATCACCACAGATATAGAAAACCGCATTGCCGAAATGTTCAACGAGATATTATTAAAAGAAGGCAAACAGGTAGTGGTAGATACGGATGTGCAAAACGTTATAGACCAGATGGGCCATGTGGAAGACTTTGAAGAATTTACCGACGATAATGCCGATGGTAATACCTTTAATTATAATACCGGCGAACGCAGACTTTTTCGCGACCCGGACGACCGCATTATAAGCGGCGTTTGTTCCGGAATTGCAAATTACTTTAATATGCAGCCTGTTTGGATAAGACTGGCCTTTGCTCTTACTTTCTTCTTTTTTGGATCAGGCCTGTTACTATACATTATATTATGGATAGTTATTCCGCAAGCTGTTACCCGTGCAGACCGTATGGCTATGCGTGGCCTGCGACCTGACCTGCAGGGTTTTAAAATCAATATTCAGGAAGAAATGAATGCTATGCGCGGCCATTTCAGCAACCTGCAGCAGGAGGCGCGTCCGTTTGTTTATAAAGCCCGCGATTTTGCCGGCGATTTCGCACATCATCTGGCTCAATTTTTAAGAGGCGCTGGCAAAATATTAGTTAAAATATTAGGAATTGTGGCATTGCTCATGTTCTTTGGGATGGCTATTGCACTTGTAGTGACGCTTGTTGCCTTTGTTGGTTTTGGTCAGGCGCGCTACAGCCATCTTTTCCCTTTCACTATAGTGGAGAATCATCATGCACGCTGGATATATCTAAGCGCTTTCTTCACTGCATTTATACCGGTAATGGTAGTTATACTGGTGCTTATATCCGGAATTTTCCACACAAGGCCGGTAAGCCGTTCATCGGCCACTACCCTGCTGGTTGTTTGGCTATTTGCTTTGTGCACATTCATTTTCTATGCAGCACAGGCGGCAGGCGATTTTAAAACCCGTGCAAGCTTTACTCAAACCGTCAAACTAACACCTACTAAGGATAACGTATATCACCTTACCCTGAACGATGTAAAATATCTTACGCATGAGGATAGTGTGCGACTGAATGTGAACGATCAGTTCCACGGCATGATCATTAAAAATAACGATGATGACGATCCGGAACCACGCAATGTAAACATCAATGTTATACAAAGTGATAACAATCAGCCCGAACTGGTAGAAGAATTCAGCGCGCAGGGATCTGATTACGAAACTGCGCTGATGAATGCACGCAACACCAGCTACATGTTTGTACAAAAGGATTCAATCCTGCAGTTTAACGACAGGCTTACGCGTAAGCATGATGACATGTGGCATGCTGAAGAAATTGACATTACTTTAAAACTTCCGCTAAACGCCAAAGTAGTAGTTGATGAAAATCTGAACGACCGGATAGGCATGAATGGTCTGAACGTACATGATTGCAAAGAAAACAACAAACTGGATAACGCAACATCGGCAGTATTTATAATAACCAACAACGGGGCGCAATGCAAAATTGACACTGTGGTAACCACGCCAACGGCTCATCAACAGGATTCGGCACGTAAAGCGAAAAATGCGGAGGCCATTGCAAAGTACCGCGAACAGATCGATTCGCTTAAGAAAGCCGATAGTGTGAGCGGTAAGTAATATCATTTAACACATATAGTAAATCATAATGGCGATGAAAAAATTATTCGGCATAGCCCTGTTATTGTCTCAACTTTTTTATGCCAAAGCACAAGAGCTTGACCCGGGTCGGAAATTTGGCCCGGCAGCCTTGCAGCAGGATTACAGGATATTTCGCGATACATTACGAGCTTTACATGGCGGATTATATCGCTATAAATCAAAACAGCAGATAGATGCCCTGTTTGCGCAGGACGAAACAAAGCTAGCCGATAGTTTAAGCTTCCGGGAATTTTTCGGACTGGTAGCGCACACCGCCTCCGCTATTGAGGATGGGCATACCAATGTACGCATCCCCGCTTCCGTACAGCATTTTTTGTCTGACAAGGCATTGCTGTTTCCTGTTCAACTCAGATTTTTCGATACAAAAGCTTATGTAATTTGTGATACACATGACTTTCCTCCCGCGACCGAGATCATTAGCATAAATAATGTATCTGTAAATAACATCAGAAAAAAACTGTTCAGCTATATGACTTCTGACGGCTCGACCGAATCTGAGAAATACTGGAAGATTAACCAGGCTGATAATAAATTTTTCTGGATGTATGACATGATCTACGGCCCGCAGCGCCAGTTTGGTGTAGTATACCGGATTGCGGATAAAAAGGAGCACAAGATTGTAAATGCTGTTCCGCTTTCACAGGTTGGTTGCCTGCGGCCGAATCCTGCTTACAATGATACTACACTTTTAAAAACAACCGTAAAGGATGGCATCGGCATTATGAAAGTAAAAACATTTTACAATGACTTTTTAAAGGGTGGGCAGCGGCATTTTACAAGTTTCCTCGATTCGTCATTCACGGCGCTTAATGCCCGGCATATTGATAAGTTGGTTATCGACATAAGAAGCAATGGCGGCGGCAACGACAATAACGGCGAACTGTTGGTATCTTATTTTATCGATCATCCTTTCCCCTATTTCAAATCATTAACATCCACCCGCAAAACGTTCACTGTTAAAGACCATTCGGGTTTAGGAATACAGGAGCCTGATAAAATACAGTTCAGGGGGAAGGTTGTTATCCTCATCAACGGAAAGTCATTTTCTGCCGCGGCTGATTTTGCAGCTTTTATGCGCAGTAATACCAACGCGGTATTTGTAGGCGAAGAAACCGGCGGCGGTTATGAAGGTAATACTTCCGGTCCTCGGCAGGAAATATTTCTGCCCAATACAGGTATAGAGATTGACGTACCCGAAAACATGTATGTGAATGATGTAAAGCCGCCAAAGTTGCACGGACGCGGCATCATTCCTGACTATATTGTCATGCCATCTGTAGACGATTATATTGCTGTAAGAGATGTACAAATGGCTTTTGCACTAAAGCTGTTGAGTAGTAAATAATTCGATTTGACAAAACCGGTAACTTAAAAAAGCAGACAGGTTATGAAAATCAAAGAGAAAGATATAATGGCCCTGCTGCTGATCGGTGGGTTCATTATTTCGTTATCATTTACTATGGCCGCTTGGCGTAAAACCGCAGCACCTTCAAAACACACCGGTAATAGCCGCCCAATTAAACCGGCTACTCCCTATCACTCCCTGCAAAATGCTGCCCCTGCATTTTGTATCAGAATGATTAAAAAATTCATCACTAATTAAAAAATTACAATTAACTGTAACCTTAGCCGGGTTTCGTGCATCTTATTAACAAACAGCGATAATTAGGTAGATTAATAAACCCGTGGTCATTTAAACACTGCCACTGGTCAAAAAAAATTGAATAAAGAAAGTTTACGCTGTTGTTTTGAAGCATGAAAAACAAATACGAAACTGAGGACAACTGAATTATTGATTTAACAATTACAACGGACTAAACAACCGGCAATCCCTAATCTTCATTATCGATCTTAAAAAAGATGAATTAATCTTTAATGGAGATGTTTTTGCCAAAATTTTAATAACAACAATGAAAACACTCATCATAAAACTATCATTAATTGCAGCAATACTGCCGGCCTGCGTCATCACAAGCCGGGCACAAACGGCCATTGCATCAGCTAAAGTAAATGGCAGCGTGGTCGACGCTCAGGGCCCGGTGGGCTATACCACCGTAAGCATCATCCGCGCGAAGGATTCAACCATAGTTGCCGGTACACTTACTACCGACGCAGGCGCTTATACTTTTGATCATATCCATAATGGCATTTACCTGGTAAGGGCGCAAGGTGTAGGTTATCAGAATGCGTTCAGCAAGCCTTTTGCTGTAAGCAACGGCACACCCAGCATTACCGTACCGGTAATCCACATGGTTTCTGCAAACCGCACGCTAACTACCGTAAATGTTACCGCTACAAAACCTCTTATCGAACGTCAGACGGATAAAACTGTAATGAACGTGGCAGGCAGTGTACTGGCAGCAGGAAACTCGGCAATGGATATACTGGAACGCGCTCCAGGCGTTAGCGTAGATAAAGACGATAATATCAGCCTCCGCGGCAAACAGGGTGTAACCGTAATGATAAACGGCAAGCTTACTTACCTTTCCGCACAGCAATTGGCTACCTTGTTAAGATCTACCGACGGTAACAGCATACAATCCATTGAACTGATCACTAACCCATCGGCCAAGTATGATGCGGCAGGCAATTCTGGTATCATTAACATAGTGCTGAAAAAAAGCAAAGAAAAAGGCACCAACGGCAGCATTATTGCCACAGGCGGTTTTTCTGCTTATACCAATGATAACACCACACTTACCCTTAATCACAAACAGGGTAACCTGAATGTTTTCGGCAGCTTTAACCATGGCGATTATGAAAACGGTCGCGATCTGAACATTTTCCGTACTGTGACCGATAGTAGCAAATCAACTTATTTTAATCAGTACAATTACATGAAGCATGATAACCACTGGAACAATTATCGTTTCGGTGCCGATTATGATCTTTCATCAAAAAACACCATCGGCTTTATTGTAAACGGTTATTTTAATACTGAACTTGATAACAATGCTGATAACACCTATATAGGATCGGCACCTGGTGAAGTAGATTCTATCCAAAGAACGCCTGGTGTATTTAAACAATCCTATAAAGATTTCGCCATTAACCTGAACGACCGCTGGAAACTGGATACCGCAGGGCAGGAACTAAACATCGACCTCGACTATTCAAAATTCAATAATAACAGTCGGAATTATTACGTAACCAATTTCTTACGCCCCGATGGGACCACACAGCAGGATAATCAATATCTGCAGGAACAAACACCATCAACCATTGATATACATACCGCCAAAGCAGACTATACCAAACCACTCAGCAAGACTGTGAACCTGGAAGCCGGTGTGAAATTCAGCGATGTAAAGACAGATAATGACCTGGAAGCCCAAAAACTGCAAAACAATGTTTACGTGAACGACACCACCAAAACCAACCGTTTTATTTACGATGAAAAGATCGACGCCGGTTATTTAAATCTGAAAAAGAGCTTTAAAAACACATCGGTTCAGGTGGGTTTGCGGGCTGAGTATACCCAATCGCGCGGTGATTTGGTAACTAAGGACAGCGTAGTTCAGCGCAGCTATCTCAATCTTTTCCCAAGCTTTTTTCTGAACCATACGTTTTCAACCAAGAACGAGATGAGCTTCTCCTACAGCCGCCGTATCGATCGCCCAAGTTATCAGGATCTTAACCCATTCATCTATTATCTGGATCAGTACACCTATCAGAAAGGTAATCCTTTCCTGAAACCGCAATACACCAATAATTTCGAATTGGATTACACCTATAATAAGACGCTGAATGTAAGCCTGAATTACTCGCACACAAATGACGCTATTACGGAGATCATTCTGACCAACGTTGCAAGGAAAGCAACCTATCAAACTACACTTAACCTGCAAACACAGGATTCGTATTCTGTTGACATCAATTCGCCTTACACCATTACCAAATGGTGGAGCGGTAATGCGGAACTGAATGTGTTTGATCTTCAATTCCGTTCCGACTCGCTGTTTGGAGGCAACCTTAGCGATGGTAAGCTCGCCTACCAGATAAAGGCCACCCAAACCTTTACATGTTTAGGCATCAAAGCCGAATTATTCACCCGTTATAATTCAGCAATGATCTATGGCATCTATCACCTGCATCCGCGTTGGTCTAATGATGTTGGTTTCAGCCGTTCATTCTATCAGAAAAAGCTGAACATTAAATTCGCGGTGACCGACGTATTTAACACCTGGACCAACAACCTTGACGCCAACTACCAGGCAGATAACTTCCTGATCAAACAAAAAGGACAGACACGGGGCGCACGCCTTACGCTTACCTACAACTTCGGCAACAGCAAAATAAAAGCCAGCGAGCACCACAGCGGCGCCGAAGACGAGAGCCAAAGGGTGAAAGGCGGGAATTAAAAGTAGCAGCAGGTAGTGGCAGTAGCAGTAAAAAAAGTGCTACTGCCACTGCTATTGCTACTAAAAAAATTCGCATTTTTGCTTATATGTCACCTAAACAGGCCCTGCAGAAATATTTTGGTTACAGCGCATTCCGCCACCGGCAGGAAGACATTGTTCAACATGTTTTAGATGGCAGGGATGTATTAGTACTGATGCCTACCGGCGGTGGCAAATCGCTCTGCTACCAGTTGCCTGCGGTAATGCTGAACGGGCTCACCATCGTGATCTCCCCGCTCATCGCCTTAATGAAGGACCAGGTTGATAGCCTCAACGTAACCGGTATCCCTGCAGGATTCTATAACTCCACCCAATCACCTGGCGAACAGAGTGAAGTGATCAGCAAGCTCCGCCGCAGTGAGATCAAATTGCTTTACCTCGCGCCTGAACGCCTGTTTGGTTCTGAAAATAAACTGATAGAGTTTTTAAAATCGCTGCCTGTTGTGCAGATAGCCATCGATGAGGCGCACTGCATATCGCATTGGGGGCACGATTTCAGACCGGAATACCTGATGCTGGCAGGATTGAAGGAGCATTTCCCAAACGTACCCGTTATTGCCCTTACGGCCACTGCCGATAAACTTACCCAAAAGGATATACTCGAAAAACTTAACCTGCACTCGCCGGGCGTGTTTGTATCATCCTTCAACCGGGAAAATATTACCTATAATGTAATAAGAAAGAACAACAGCTTTTACCAGTTGCTCAATTTCCTCAACAAGCATAAGGATGAATCGGGTATTATTTACTGTCTATCGCGTAAATCGACGGAAGAACTGGCCGAAGATCTGAAGAAGCAGGGTTATTCCGCCGAAGCCTATCACGCAGGGTTGGATAATCCCACTAAAGCCCGAAACCAGGAAGCTTTTTTGAGAGATGAAATAAAGATCATCGTGGCGACTATAGCCTTTGGTATGGGCATTAATAAATCAAATGTGCGTTATGTGGTTCACATGAACCTGCCTAAAAATATCGAAGGTTATTACCAGGAAACTGGTCGCGCGGGTCGTGATGGGCTGCCATCAGAGGCAGTGCTGTTCTTTTCTGCAGGCGATGCTATCAAATTAAAGGAATTTGCCAAAGTGGAAGGCAATCCCGAGCAAAGCCGTATTATGCTGAAAAAGCTGGATGACATGGTGAACTACTGCCAGCTGCCTGCCTGCCGTCGTCAGTACCTTTTAAGATATTTTGATGAGGATGCGCCTGATCATTGCGGCTCATGTGATGTGTGTTTAACTGACGTGATACGTTTTGATGGTACGCTGATCGCGCAAAAAGCATTATCGGCAGTAGCAAGGCTTAAAGAACGTTTCGGCGCAAACTATGTGATCGATTTCCTCCGGGGATCGAAAAGTGAGAAGATCTGGGAGGAACACAAGCAACTAAAAACATACGGTGTTGGTGCCGACATCAGTAAAGCCAACTGGCAGCAATATTTCCGCGAGCTGCTAAGCATGGGCTACCTTGAACAAAGCGACGATACGTTTTCCGTACTAAAGCTCACCCCAAAAAGCGACGAAGTATTAAAAGGCCGCCACAAAGTTGAACTGGTTAAAGCCGAGATCACGGAAGAAAAACAACAATTTGCATCAGTAGCCTATGAAGCCGAATTATTGAACGAGCTAAAAAGCATCCGCCGCGATATTGCGTCGCATGAAAATGTACCGGCATACGTTATATTATCTGATGCTGTTTTAATGGAGATGGCCAGCTACCTGCCCCAAAGCCTGGATGAACTGCGCCACATATCCGGTTTCGGCGATGTAAAGCTGGCCCGATATGGCCGCGAATTTTTAGCGCCGATAAAAAGCTATTGCCAGTTGCACGGGTTAACATCGCGCATGCAGCAAAAACAACCCAAACGTGAACGCACCCCCCGTCGCGAAAAGGCCGGTGGACCAAATGATACCAGTCGCGAGACTTTTAATATGTATCAAAATGGCGCTACCATTGCCGAGATAGCCTCTTTACGTAATCTGTCTCCCATGACTGTTGAAGGACATCTCACCAATTTCATCCAAACAGGCGACCTGGACGTGAGCCGCTTCGTAACCCAGGAGAAACTGCCGGTTATAAAAGATGCCGTTGAGAAATATGGCAATGATCGCCTCGCACCGCTAAAAGAAATTTTGGGCGATGACTATAGCTATGTGGAGATAAAAGCGGTTGTAGCGTGGATGAAGGGGATGGGTGTGTAGATTATTTACCGTTACGTCATTGCGAGCGCAGCGTGGCAATCTCTGCTTTTACAAGTAACAAACGTGCGGCTGTCATGCTAGGTTCTCGAGCATAAGCGCAATGGCCTTTACCCGTATGCATTAGTTCGTTACCTATCCCTTCCTCCGCTCAATTGCCGCTTAGGCTGTTACTTTTACCTTAGCTGCAAAAGTAACCAGACTAAGCGAAGCGATCTCATGAACACCATTGAAAAAAATAAACACTGGTGAATAAACAGCAAGTTAGACCGAAGGCTTCTTTGCCGCTCTGGCTTATGCTCATACCCAACGCTTGCCTTTTCCCTCAAAATCAGGCAAAACCTGGGCTGGTTTTTATCCCGGCCGAGCCGCTCAAGGCCCATGCTTAGCGAAAATCCCGAGGCCCTGCAACCACACTTGTCCAGCATCGTTTTGCCTGATTTCCTCCCGAAGCTGTCGGTCTGACGAAAAAGAATAAAGTCGTCAATTAACAATATAGTAAAAGCGGGCAAAGGTCAGACGGAAAACCGGGCCGGGTGTTTTGCCTGTGGGCAGAAGGTTTTTTCCGGCTTGATTTTTTGGTTACTTTTGGATCAAGCCAAAAGTAACAGCCTCAGCGGCAATTGAGCGGTTGAAGGGATAGGTTAACGAAGCGACCAAATGACTACTACCGAAGAATTATACCAACTATACCTGCAACATCCGGTTATAAGTACCGATACCCGTAAAATAACATCCGGCTGCATTTTCTTTGCGCTGAGAGGTGATAAATTCGATGCCAACACTTTTGCGGAACAGGCCATTGCCGAGGGTGCCGCTTATGCAGTGATTGATAATCCGGCTTATCAAAAAGGCACACAATATTTATTGGTTGCCGATGTATTGAGCAGCTTACAAGATCTGGCGCGCCACCATCGCAGGCAGTTAAGCATCCCTGTTGTTGGGCTTACGGGTAGCAACGGTAAAACAACTACAAAAGAGCTGATCAACGCGGTACTTTCGCAGAAATTTAATACGCTGGCTACGCAGGGCAACCTGAATAACCATATTGGCGTGCCGCTTACCATTTTATCTATCAAACCCGGGCACGAAATGGCGGTGATAGAAATGGGCGCCAATCACCAAAAGGAGATTGAGTTACTTTGCAGCATTTCGCAGCCCAGCCACGGTATGATCACCAATATCGGCAAGGCGCATTTGGAAGGTTTTGGTGGTGTTGAAGGGATTAAAAAAGGCAAAGGTGAGCTGTATGAGTTTTTGGCAGGGAAATCGCAAAGCCCGGAAGTGCAGAAATTCGGCGCACAAAAAGGAGGCATAGCCTTTGTAAATGGCGACGACCCGGTGTTGATGAAAATGCAGCAGGACTGCGATTTAACGAACATCATCTTATACGGGACTGCGAATAGGGATAATTCTATCACCGGTAGCCTTACAGAAAACTCGCCTTACCTTGCAATAGAATGGATAAACAATGCATCCGGCGGAAAACATGCGGTAAAAACCCAGCTTACAGGCGCGTATAATCTCGACAACATACTCGCAGCCATTTGTATCGGTAATTATTTTAAGCTTACGGCCGATGAGATCAATAAAGGAGTTACCAGCTATCAACCCCAAAACAACCGTTCGCAGATCAAGCAAACGGAAAGCAACACCCTCATCTGCGATTATTACAATGCCAACCCAAGCAGCATGGCCGTGGCTATCGAAAACATTAACAAGCTAACAGCTGACAAAAAAGTGTTGATATTAGGTGACATGTTTGAACTGGGCGATGAATCAGATGCCGAACATGCAGGCGTCATCCAAAAAGCCCTCAATGCCGATGTGACCGAACGCATATTTGTAGGAGCTGCGTTTAAGCGTCAGGAAGCAATAGGCAACAATCAGGATAAAAAAGCCACTTTCTATTCAACTGCCGAAGACGCTATCGGGGCACTGAAAGCGCATCCCATAAAGAATTCGACCATATTGATAAAAGGCTCACGCGGCATGGCGTTGGAACGGTTGGTGGGATTGCTATAGTTCCCTTTGTCATTGCGAGGAGCAGCGCAGGAAAAAGCATAGGGCGACGAAGCAACCGCCTCGCGTGTTATTGGTAAGCGACGAGGTTGCTTCGCTGCACGAGCCCATTTCACATTCCGCTCGCAATGACATTTTTTAATAAATTGCTCATCTTACCCCTTGCCAATCATCCGTCTTAAACGGCGAAGCGGGCAATCCTGCGCCATTGTACAAATTACAGATCGGGAAATTTGCCCAGGCATAACGCACGGCTACCGGGTTTACCACATCTGCACCGGAAACCAAAATCTTATTTCCTGAAATTACTGCTACAGCCGGATGAAATACCTTATCCGTGCCGGCGATGGTGAAGCCCTTTAGCGTATCGCCTTTTGCAACCAGGCCGCCATCGGTATATTTAAACGACAGTATTATTTTATTACCTTCTATCTTTTGCGACTGATAGAGTGGGCCTGAATAAGGAATATGCTCGCCATACGTTTTGGCACGGGCAATGAGCGACAATCTCCGGCCGACTTCCTGTTTATTTTGGGGATGAATGCGATTGTAATCGCCTATGTCAATAGTCACCGCCATACCGGTGTTTGGGAGCGACAAGGTTTTAAGCTGTGCGTAACGCAATGCCGGCCAGTCGGCAGCAGGCGGCTGGTCGTTTGCAGAGTAGCCGGCTATCTGCACAAAGTAGAATGGAAAGTTACCCTCACCCCATTTCTGGCGCCAGTCGGTAATCAATAACGGGAAAAGCTGCTCGTATTGATAGGGCCTGTCGGCGTTACTTTCGCCTTGGTACCAGATCACACCTTTAATAGTATAGGGTTGGATGGGAGCGATCATGGCATTATAAATAATCGTCGGCCTGTTTGCGCTGGTTGGGTTAACAGGCGGCGGCGGTAGTTCTTTCAGCTCAGTAGCGATCTTATAATTCCAATCGCCTGCCAGATCGATCTTCGCCGAGGTATCCCCTACTACCGACAAGGTCATTGGCCCTTTATTAATACCTCCCAATCCGCCATTATCAAATACACGGATGGCAATGGTATTATCGCCTGCCTTTACCGTGCTTACCGGAATAGTATAGCTGCGTTTGTAAATAAACAGTTCGGTATGGCCCACTTCAGTTCCATTAAAAAACGAATCGTCATAATCATCAATACCGCCTATATCCAGTTTCAGTTCCTTCCCTGCCCAGGCCGACGGCAGCTTAACTGTTTTACGGAACCATACCGTACCATCATAATTTGGTACGCCTACCTGCTCCCAGTAAGCCGGTAAAACCATGTGTTTCCATGAGGCATCATCAAACCCATTCATCGCCCATGCGAGTTTGCCATCCTGATAAGACGGATCTTTTGTATTGATGGAATTAAGCCAAGCGCGTACGTCATCCTTATATTTCTGGTCGAGTTTTTCCTGTGTAAGGCCATTCTCCGTTTCCTTAACAAATGGCGCGAAGGCAGGCATGGTTTTCAGCGCGTCGCCGCTTGTCCAGGCTTCGGCAACTGTGCCGCCCCATGTACTGTTGATAATACCGATGGGAATATGCTTGTCATCATATAAATTCTTCGCAAAGAAATATGCCGCTGCAGAGAAGTCGCGCACGGTTTTCGGATCGCAAACCGTCCATCCCCATTTTACCGGTACATCCGTACGCGGCTGGAAACTCGTTTTGTTGTCGATCTTCAGCATGCGTATCTGCGGATAATTTGCAGCGTCCGCCAGTTCCTTATCAAGGTTTAGCACATTACCATACCACCCGGCTACCTGCATTTCCATGTTCGACTGGCCGGAACAAACCCACACCTCACCTATTAATACATTATTTAAAGTAGTAATCTCACCATCATCAAAAGTTATAGTATATGGGCCACCATACGAAGGCGTAGCGACTTTAACCTTCCAATTCCCTGCATCATCGGCTACTGCCATATACTTTTTGTTGTTCCAGGATGTGGTGACCGTTACTGTTCTGCCTGCCTTTTCCGTTCCCCAGATAGCAACATTGGTTTTTTGCTGAAGCACCATATTATCGGTAAAGCAAGCCGCCGGAACTACTTTGGCAAAAACAGCATCCGTAGATAATAAGTATACTATAACAGGAAAAAGCAGATAATAGCAAGCGAAGGAATAAAACGTTTTAGTTTTCATGTTAAAAAGCAGGAATAATCGGTTAGAAGGTAAAAATAGCAGATTTGCATTAACAAATGCGGTAATCCTTCACTAAACTCAAATAAAAAATAATGCGGATATATGATGTAATATATCCGCATTACTGATAGAAGCAAAGTGATTACTTTTTCAGGCCGATCTCGCGGAGACGTTCGTCCAGGTATTCTCCTGCGGTCATGTCGCTGTATGCTTTTGGGTGTTCAGCATCAATGCACGATTCCAGGCAAGTGAGGTCCATACCCGGTTTCGGGTGCAAAAAGAATGGCACCGAGAAACGGGAGCTTTTCATTTGCTCACGCGGCGGGTTTACCACACGGTGCGTGGTGGATTTTAGTTTATTATTGGTTAAGCGTTGCAGCATATCGCCCACGTTTACCACCAGGTCTTCGCCATACGCCTTTACCGGAAACCATTCGTTTTCGCGGGTCAGTAATTCCAAACCATCGGCACTGGCGCCTATCAGCAGGGTTATCAGGTTAATGTCTTCGTGAGCGCCTGCGCGTACCGCATCAGCGGGTAACGAATCCGGATCAAGTATTGGAAAATAGTGCAGCGTGCGCAGAATGGAGTTACCCTCGTCTACTTTATTGTCGAAATAATTTTCCGGCAACTCCAGGTAAACCGCTATAGCGCGCAGCAGGTGCTTGCCAGCCTCCTCAAGTTTCTTATATACTTCGAGGGTAGTAGAGTTGAATTCCGGCAGTTCCGATACCACAATATTATCAGGATATTCGGCCTTTAGTGGCGAATCTGCGGCCACGGTTTGGCCTATTTGCCAAAACTCTTTCAGGTCGGGTACCTTAAACCCTTTAGCTGTTTCTTTATTCTTACCGGTATAGCCACGCTGACCTGCTAATTCAGGTACTTCATACTTTTGCTTGGTTGTTTCAGGCAGTGCAAAAAGGGTTTTTACCTGCTCGTACAGTTTGTCTATCAGTTGTTTGCTTAAACCGTGATTGGTTATGGTAACAAAACCGGTTTCATTAAAGGCTTTGCCAATAGCGTCAGAAAATTTTTTGCGCTGTTCGGCATTGCCGTTTATATAGGTATCAAGGTCGAGGCGGGGGATATTTACTGTACTCATTATGATCGATAATAATAGGTGTTAAAATACCCAAAGTTAAGTAAAGCCCGGAATAAAGCAGGCAGGAAGTCGTTACAAATACATAACTTTAATGATATATACAAAAAACATGAAATCAAATAATTCATTCAAAAAACCGCAAGTAGCCGGTCCTATACTAAAATGCTTCAGTCTTTTTTTGTTAGTAATAGTACTAACACTTAATGCATGTGCACAGCAAAAACAAAAAAGCCCGCATAGCATTATTTTTACAGAGGGAACTTTTAACAATGCCCTTAAACAGGCTGCCGCACAACACAAGTATCTTTTTGTAGACGCTTATGCCAGTTGGTGCGGGCCCTGCAAACTGTTAAAGGCCACAACCTTTCACAACAAAAAGGCGGCTGATTTTTATAATGCCAACTTTGTGAACATTTCTATAGACATGGAAAAAGGCGAGGGACCCCAGCTTGCCCAGGAATGGGGAATAACCGCCTACCCTACTTTGATTGTATTTGCGTCAAACGGGAGACCTTTATCAGGTACTATGGGGTACATGGATGCCGATGATCTGATAAAGTTCGGTAAGCAGGCAATAAGCAAAGCGGCTGCAAACTAATAGGAAAGAAAAAAGGCCGTAAAAACTCTCGCAGTTTTTAGCGGCCTACATCTACCTATGAAAACAACCCTTTTTGGTAAGGGTATTAATATTAACCCAAAAGCAATGCCAAACTCAAAAAAATGCCCTGTTAATAGTAAAAACAGGCCAATATGGCATTACTAATAATTAGATACGTAGAATAATTACCCGTGAACGGGAAAATATTGCCCAATGCGTAACTTTTTCTTAATTATTTTCCCCAGACCTTAAGACAGATAATCTTAAGTTAAATAAACCGCATCCTCATGTCCGTCTTCAGATAAGACCACATCAACACGTTCTTTTAAAACGGTCGACAGAGCGATGCCGGCATAATCAGTAGTAATAGGAAAGTTTTTATGGTTACGGTCGACCAGGACCGCGGTACGAAGTTTCTTTAAACGAACGTCAATAAAAACACCAAAACCATAGGCCAGTGTTTTACCGGTATTCAGCACATCATCAACCAACACTACAGCTTTATCAATACAATCTTCCACCTTGAGATCTATATTGGCTTTCAAACTGCTGCTTTGTTTGTCAACCTCAATGCTCATGAGGCGGCTTTTAAATGGAGCTATCTCATCCAGTATCTTCTTCAGTCGTGCTGCGATGTGGTTTCCACGCGGCAGTATGCCCGCAATAATGATCTCCTCTTCGTCGTAATTATCTTCCAGTATCTGGTATGCAATACGGTAGATCTTTTGCTGAATCTGTTGCTGGTTTAATATGAGTAGCTTTTTTGCCATCTTTTTGTTGGAAAGTTACAACGTTTCAACGTTAGTGTGCTGTTACAATGACGAAGGTATAAATAAGCTTAGAAGATTTCAATTTTAACTTCGAAACAATTAAACGGCATAGAGTTGCCCTACAACTTTTCAACGTTACAACCTTCCAACGTTTCAACTAATTCCTCCCTTCACTAATCCTTCGCATAAGGGAAATAGACAAAATTAGCCCCTTCAGGCACTACCGCGAATATGCACATATAGTTGTTGGGGTTTTTGTACGAACTGATGAAACGTTCGCGCAGTTCTTTTTTGATCACGCCACGTTCAATGAACTCTTCCAGCGTAGAGGCTTGTATGCTCCAATCGGTATTGAGTTCTTCTTTATCAAGGATCATCTCACCGAGGTCAACCTTATGCTGGTGCGCGACGAAGATGGGGTATTGCGATAAGCCCTCTACCATGATCTCGATAGCCACCTCGCGGATGGATTCGCTGAAAAGTTTCAGATCAACCTCCAGGCTAAGCAGCGGGCTTTTGTCTTTATCGTTATTATTTTCGTTTAAGAGTTCTTCGGGATCCATAACTTTAATTATTGAATTATTGATTGAGTGAATGAGTGATTGTTTTTCAACTCAGCACTCGCTATTCGCCACTCAACTGCGCAGCGCCAGCAGCACCACATTCTCCACATGCTGTGTGTGGGGGAACATGTCTACCGGCTGGATTTTTATGGTATCGTATTTTTCCTTCAGCACCAATAGGTCGCGGGCCTGGGTGGCGGCGTTACAGCTTACATAAACAATTTTAGGCGCTTCAATTTCCATCAGGCGCTCTACCACGTCAGGGTGCATGCCTGCGCGCGGTGGATCGGTGATGATCACATCCGGTTTGCCGTGCCGGGCGATGAAATCAGGCAGCAGCACATCCTTCATATCGCCTGCATAGAATTTGGTATTGGTGATATTGTTAATAGCCGAATTAATTTTAGCATCCTCAATAGCCGAAGGTACATACTCAATACCCACCACCTCGCGCACATGGCCGGCTATAAAGTTGGCTATAGTTCCGGCGCCGGTGTAAAGATCGTAAACCAGTTCATCGCCTGTAAAGCCGGCGAAATCGCGCGTTATTTCATAAAGTTTTTGCGCCTGTTCCGAATTGGTTTGGTAGAACGACTTCGGCCCGATCCGGAACCTAATATCATCCATTTGTTCGTGAATGTAATCCGGTCCTTTATAAGCGATCACTTCCTGATCGAAAATGGTATCGTTCTTTTTCTGGTTCACGATATACAGCAGCGATGTGATCTGCGGAAATGTTGCATTCACAAAGGCCATCAGCTTATCTATTTCCTCCTGATCGGCATAAGCAAACACCACAATCACCATCAGCTCGCCGGTTGAGGCGGTACGGATAATGAGGTTGCGCAATGCGCCGGTATGCGCCTTCAGGTCGTAATAGGAATAACCTTCGCGTTTGGCAAATTCATTAACGCTGCTGCGGATAGCGTTTGACGGATCAGCCTGTAAGTAGCAATGATGCACATCCAGTATCTTATCAAACCTGCCGGGAATATGGAAACCCAGCGCATTCATTTCCATCGGCTCGTCGGTACGGTTTTCGCCGTCGTACAGCCAGCGTTTGTTGCTGAAAGTAAATTCGAGCTTGTTACGGTAGTATTTATCCTCCGGCGATGGCACGATAGGTAGCATTCCTTCCACATCTATCTTTGCCAGCCGTGTCAACGCATCCACAACCGATTTTTGCTTGAACTGCAGTTGTGCCGCGTAGGTCATGTGCTGCCATTTGCAGCCGCCACAGGTACCAAAATGCTCGCAGAATGCCTGCACTCGGTGTTCCGACGGCTTTTGCAGGTTAATAATCCTACCTTCACCGAAATTCTTTTTGCTGCGGTAAACCAGCACATCGGCCACATCGCCGGGTATGGCTTTTTCTACAAAAAGCACCAGCTCATCAGTTTTACCCACGCCACGGCCTTCTTCGGCAATGTCAATGATCGCTACGTTCTCAAAAATCTTGTCTGGTTTGTTGTGATTTCGCCTACCCATAATAAAGGGGCAAATATAGGATTTTGGTCTTAGAAGTAGCAGTTGCAGTAGCAGCGGCACTCAAGTTGAATATTTAACCACAGAGGACACGGAGGTTTACACAGAGAGCACAGAAAAAATCTCTGCGCTCTCTGTGTTTTTTATATCTCTGCCCTCTGTAGTTAATATTGAAGGGCCACTGCCACTTTCTACTGCTACTGAAAAAGTTACATTACCATCTTAACCCTGATATTACCGTTCAGCAAGGTGCGGATGATCAGTTTTTCCTGCGTTGGGTATATGGCCTGTATATCCAGCGTATTAAAGTTAACCTGCGGTTGTATGCCTTTGCCAAAGCCCTGGCTGATCTGTTTTTGCAGGCGCTGCTTGCTGTCGGCAATAAAGCTGCTGAAGTTATAACGCGCCTCTTTACGCATCATGTTGGTTATCCGGGCATCGAACATCCATTTGGCGGCCTTGAGTATCCAGGCTTTGGTTTGCAGGTCGAAGTTCAGATCGGGGAATGATAGTTCGTGGGTTTTCTCGTCGTAAGTTGGCGTTCCGGTAAGGTAGATAACACCGGTATTGGTGCCGCTGAAATTTACCTGCATGGCTATCTTGCTGCCAATGCCATAAATGCGTGTGCTGTCGACCTTAAAAATATGACCGGCAACCTCTGTTTGCTGACCAATCAACCGCTGGTTTACCGTGCGGGTAAGATGGTTGTAGTTTTCCAGCAAGTCCAGATAAATGTTGAAGCCGTTTGACGGTGTATAGCTGGTAAGGTTTGGCAGCGGCTTTGGTGCCTGCTGCTGACTTAAAACCGTTACCACCGGCCTTGCCGTTAAACCTACCGAGAAATTAATGGACGAACCATTCAGGCCGAAATTGCTCAGCTCCACCGTTTGCGGATTGATATTGAGATAGCCTACATCCGGCAATTGGATCTCGGTAGCGAGGTTTTTCCAAAGCTGTGCCACCTGCGGCCGGATATCATAAGCCGCGATCTTCGCATCCACCTGCTTGCCCAGGTCATTCAGCGGACCAGTGATGTATTGTATCAGCCGGTCGGTAACGTCTATATTGCCCATGAACACGTTGCAGCGGTCGATAGGCTGCGGTGCGGGGTACAAAACGGTTTTGGAGCGGAGATGAAAATCGGGCGTTACGTTAATGGTGCTCTGGTAAGAAATGACCATGCGGCGAAGCGGCTCGTTACCCATACCGCATTGCGCCGAAACTACCGGGACAAGGCACTCCTGCTGCCCGCCAAATAAAGTACCGCATTTAGCACAATACGATACGGTAAAGCCATAGCTGCCGGTAAATTTCAGGTTTACCACGTTGTTGTTGGCGCTTATAGCAAACGGCGTGCGCTTAAACACGTAATTATAGCGCAGGCCCTCGCAGGGCTGCTGGTTATCGGTATATTTTGTGGGTACGGAGCTTTCAGCCTGTACGATGTATGATTTAAGATCGGCGCTTACCGGGATCTCGATGGTAGATACCGGCTGCACAATTTTAGGTATATCAACACCTTCATTTGCCGGTGCAGGCGGCTTAACAGTTGCGCAGGCGGTGAGTAAAACCGGGCACAGGAATGTGATAAAATGTTTAAATCGCATAGCGGAATTTTGATGCGCAAAAATAAAGTAAAATCTGAACCATGATTTATGGGATGTAAGGATTTTCATGATATCGGATTGAAAAACGAAGCCCGACCGAAGCAAACGCCAAACTCAAGCTGTAAGCTTTTGCAATGCTGCGGCACGAGTTACGCTGCGCTAAACCCGCGCCAGCTTCGATTTATAAATTTTGCTCATTCTTTTAACCCTATAAATTCGAGTTCAGGCAAGCACCGCTTTCACCAAATCCCAAAAACCTGGCAGCTTTATTTGCGGAACGATAAAACAATGTCCCAGTCTGTTCGAAAAATCTGTTAATTCCCGGCTCATGTTACAGTATATTTATTATGCAAACATAGTAAATTTATACCAAATACTAAATTGGTATATGGTTCATTAAAATAATAAACTTGTTTTAGATCCGGGTATCAATAAAATATATTCCGGCCAGAACAATACACTTTTCGGCCTGTTGATTATTATACATAAACCTGTTATGCTATGAAAAAAAGAAGACTCACGCTTGTAGGGGCACTAATTGTATGCGCGGTAGTGATCGCGATAAAAAAATTGATAGACCTGCCTGAATATAAAGATCCTGAATTAACCGGATGGAACGGTTAATTTGTTACGCACTTATATTCCGAGGCAATTGCCGTCGCGATAAAATATGGTGGTACATTTAAGGTAGTCTACTGCGGGTGCGGTTCCCCAAAAATCTATCTGTTTATAGCCTTTTTGCTGCATAAAGGTATGTGCAGCCGCATACTTTTCTCTCTCGGAGTCGTCCAGTACAACAATCCCATTTTCTTTGATCGCGCTGAGGCTGTTGAAGCAGCAATTCACCCGGTCACGGCCGTCTACAATAACAATATCATACAGGGTTTCCTGTTTCAGCGCATATTGGCAATAGTTGCCGCCAGGTTGCAGATCGCAAAAGAATAGCTGCACATTGGCAGGCATATTGGTCTTTATTTTTTCATACCAACCTGCATCATGTTCAACACTGGTTACCGAGCCAACTTTTTGGGCATAATATAAGGTAGAGTTGCCGCTGCCAAACTCAAACAATTGCATATTCCTGTTTAACCGCGGACCAATAAACTGCATAAACGGATAACTTACCCAGGGCAGCGGGTCGCCGTTCTTGTCAACAATATTACCGGTGCCAATAGAGTTTGTCCAGCCGATATCGTACAAATAACCGCGATGTGTAAATTCAAGCAGTGCCTTTTCCTGCTTATTGGTAAGCAGTTTCAGCAGCCACTCACGTTTCATTAAGGTTGTAAGGATGTAGTAAATAACTTTCTTCATTTCGTATGCCGTACATAAACGGCTTAATTTTAAAAAAGTTATTTGTTATGCAGCAAATCTATTATAAAAACTTTGGTAAGGGTTTAATACTGTTTAGATCGTGATGGCCGCCTTTACCAAATAAGGCAATATCTCTTTTTGGAAAGAAACAAAATTTTTGCGCACGTCTGAATCGCTTACCGAAGTAAATGCAAAACTGAATACAATGCTTTTACTGCACTTTACCAGAAAACGCAGCTTTTGCAGGCTGGTATCGAGCTTGCGCAGGCCATTGAGTTGCGAAAAAGAGTGGATAAGCATGTCTTCCAGCTCGTTTGACAAATTTTTAAGAAACTCCTGCGAGTTGGTGGATTCGCGGATGAAATCCCAACCTATAAACTCGTTACATACGGTGTATGAAAGGCGGCAGGTTTTCATGATAAGCCGGTTGAGTTGTTGCTCCTCATCGCCCGTCTGGCTGCCGGAGTGGATCAGTTCATCAACGCTTATTTGAATGTAATCCATCAGCAAAGCGTGCAGAACCGCCTCTTTGCTATCGAAATATTTATAAATGGTAGCTTTGGCTATGCGCGCCTTTTTGGCTATTTCGTTTACGCTGGTTTTATGATAGCCGAATTTGCGAAAAAGTTCCTGCGCCGACCGTTTTATACTTTCCTTTATTTTATCGGCTTCCATTTGTCAATTAGTAATTGAAATATCGTATTGATCGATCAAAGTTACGTAATACGTTTTAAGTGCAATAGTAGCCGGGGCTTTTACCGGAGTGCCGTCCCACAGCGAAAATTTTGAGCCGCTGCATGGGTCGGTTACCGTCAGGTTATCACTGTCAATGGTCACCGCGCACCTTTTTTCAGGCTGATAGGTGCTGCAACGGTCGTATGCTACATAAGCGCCATCCGCCCGGTGATAGATCACAATGCCTGCCACGCCTCCGCTTACTGTAACCGCTACACCCGCACCGCGCAGCGCGCTTAACTGCGGACTGAGTAAGGAACCCTGAAAATCAACCGCTACATCGGGCACCGGGTCGTTATTCTTTCCGCACGAAAGGCAGCTTATTGCAGCCAGCAGCACCACGTAGTAAAGCGTTTTCATTAGATGATCTCTGTCTTAAACTGGTCGAGAAAACGAACGTCGTTCTCGGAGAATAAACGCAGATCACGTATTACATATTTTAAGTTAGCAATTCTTTCTATACCCATACCGAAGGCAAAGCCGGTATATTTTTTACTGTCGATACCGCAGTTTTCCAATACATTAGGATCAACCATGCCGCAGCCCAATATTTCTACCCAGCCGGTGTATTTGCACATGTTGCAACCATCACCTTTGCAAATGGTACAAGAAATATCCATCTCGGCGGATGGCTCAGTGAACGGGAAATACGACGGACGGAAACGCACCTTGGTACCTTCGCCATACAGTTCCTGCACGAAGTGGTAAAGCGTTTGTTTCAGGTCGGCAAATGATACATTCTCATCCACATACAAACCCTCCACCTGGTGGAAGAAGCAATGCGCGCGCGCCGAAATTGCTTCGTTACGGTAAACGCGACCCGGCATAATAGCACGGAACGGCGGTTTGCCATTTTCCATCATGCGCACCTGTACCGATGAGGTGTGTGTACGCAGGGCGATATCATCCTTACCGGTATTTTTCTTGATGAAGAAAGTATCCTGCATATCGCGGGCCGGGTGCTCCTCAGGGAAGTTCAGGGCAGAGAAGTTATGCCAGTCGTCCTCAATTTCAGGGCCTTCGGCTACAACAAAGCCCAGCCGCTTAAAAATATCGATGATCTCGTTCCTTACCAGCGAAAGCGGATGGCGCGAACCGGCAGTAAAGCCGTCGCCAGGCAGGGTAAGATCTGTTTCCGAGCGCTGGTCAACAGCCGCCGAGCTCAAATTCTCTTTTAGCTCGTTGTATTTGCCTTCGGCCAGTTGCTTAAATTCGTTCAGCACTTTACCAAAAGTGCGCTTTTCTTCAGGGCCTACCGTTTTAAACTGGTCGAACAGGTCTTTGATGATCCCCTTCGTACCTAAAAATTTTATACGGAAAGCTTCCAGCTCATCAGCATTAGCCGGTGAAAAAGCGTTTATTTCGGCGGTGTATTGATCTATTTGGGCTTGCATTAATCTACTACTATATCTTAAACTATTCAACCGGTAAAGTTAACGTTAATCTTTATTTCATCGAATTAAAATCGTTTACAGTATTTCCGGACATTTCACTAAGCTTTTTCCGTCATTGCGGGGAACGAGGCAATCTCTGCGTTACACATTGCCACCACCTATCGCGCAGAGTTTGCTTTGTCGTTCGCCCGCACTCCCCTGCTCACTCCGCGCAATGACATGCCGGAGTATAGGTTATTTCAGCACACCCAATTCCTTACCTACCTTGGTAAATGCGGCAATGGCTTTATCCAGGTGTGCTGTTTCATGCGCGGCTGATATTTGTACACGTATCCTGGCCTTACCCTGCGGCACAACCGGATAGTAGAAACCGATGACGTAAATACCTTCATCCAGCATTTTGGCAGCAAACTCCTGCGCCAGCTTGGCATCATACAGCATTACCGGCACTATCGGGTGTACGCCCGGTTTAATGTCAAAGCCTGCTTCCGTCATTTTCTGACGGAAATACTGGGTATTTTTCTCCAGCTTATCGCGTAGGTTGGTAGTTTCGCTTAGCATGTTCAGCACAGCTATGGATGCGCCGGTAATAGCCGGAGCCAGTGTGTTGGAAAACAGATACGGCCTCGAGCGCTGACGAAGCATATCGATGATCTCTTTTCTGCCGGATGTAAAACCGCCCGACGCACCGCCCAATGCTTTACCTAACGTGCCGGTAATAATATCTACCCTGCCCATTACATTATGGTATTCATGCGTACCGCGACCGGTTTTACCCATAAAACCCGAGCAATGGCTTTCATCTATCATTACCAGAGCCTTGTATTTATCAGCCAGATCGCAGATCTTATCCAGCTGTGCTATGGTGCCGTCCATGCTGAAAGCGCCATCTGTAACGATAATGCGGTGGCGGCAATCGGCGGTCAGCTTCAGCTTTTCTTCCAGATCGGCCATGTCGTCGTGCTTGTAGCGCTGGCGCTGGGCCTTGCACAAACGCACACCGTCAATAATAGAAGCGTGGTTCAGCTCATCAGAAATAATGGCATCCTGCTCATTAAACAATGGCTCAAAAACCCCTCCGTTCGCATCAAAAGCAGCAGCGTAAAGAATGGTGTCTTCTGTACCTAAAAACTCGGCGATCTTTTTCTCAAGCTCTTTATGGATATCCTGCGTACCGCAAATGAAACGTACGGATGACAAGCCGTAGCCATGTGTGTCCATTACCTTTTTTGCAGCTTCGATGATCTTTGGGTTACCTGAAAGACCCAGGTAATTATTGGCGCAAAAATTTATTACCTTCTTACCACCCTGAACAGTGATTTCGGCGCCTTGCGGCGAAGTAATGATGCGCTCTTTTTTGTACAGCCCGGCTTTTTCAATTTCGGCAAGCTCCTGCTGTAGTACAGGTTTTAGTGTTTCGTACATAATATGGGTCAGTTTGCGGGTAAAATTAAAAATTAACCGTCATATCCCTGTCGAACCGGCCTTAAAAAATCAGATAATAAACCGGGTTCCAAAACATTTCGACCTGAAAATTCATTATTAACACTAATTGCATGATAAAAAAACTGCTCATTATATTTATTTCTCTCACCGCACTGAAGGCATCGGGGCAACAGTATATACTATCGGGCCGCATTATCGATCAGCAGAAAAAGCCTATCCTGTTTGCGTCTATCTATATCAGCAACAGCACTTATGGCACCACCACTAACGAAACCGGCTTTTACCAGTTCAGGCTTTCGCCCGGTACTTATAATGTTGTTTACCGGTTTGTGGGCTATAAGGAACAAATATTAAAGATCACCATCACCAACCATAACGAGGTGCGGAATCTGCTGATGGAAGATGAAAAATTTTTGCCCTTAAAGGTGATCACCTATAAAAGAAAGAAGTATGTAACTGATACCGCGGCAAATGACATCATATCGCGCGTGATTGCAAAACGTAAATATTACCTGACCGAGGTAAAGCAGTATTCATCATCGGTTTACTTTAAAGGGGTACAACGATTGGTAAGCGCCCCAAAAGTGTTTATGGGCCGGACCGTGCGTGAGCAGCTTTCGCTGGATTCAACCGGAAGGGGTATTTTGTTTCAGTCTGAATCACTTTCAAATTTCAATTTCGAGCAACCGGATAAAGTAAAGGAGATTGTGATAGCCTCGAAAAACGTTGGCCTGAACCCTAATTTCAGCTACAATAAAGCATCAGACCTGCAGGTAAATTTTTACCGCGATTTTTTCTTTGTGCCGGGCATGAGTAACCATGGTTTTAAATCGCCGTTTGCATCGAATGCTTTTAATTACTATCGCTACCATTTGGTTGGTGTTGATAGAGAGAATGGTCATATTATTGATAAGATAGAGCTGATTCCGCGCCATTTACATTCGTCTACCTTTACCGGTTATGTATATATACTGGAGGGCGACTGGCGCATTTACAGCGTGGATCTTTACCTTACCAACGCACATAACGGCCTCAATTTTATCGATACCATCAAAATCAGCCAACAATACATTCCGATAAAAGACAGCGTGTGGATGCCGGTTTCGGTACAGTACCAGTTTGGCGGCAAAGTTTTAGGCTTCAAATTCGATGGTTATTATAATGGCATCTACAACAACTATAATCTTAATCCAAAATTCCCCGATAAATATTTCAATGGCGAAATATTGCATGTAGATACCGCCGCAAATACTAAAAGCTATGCCTACTGGTACAAGAACAGGCCGGTACCACTCACCCGTGAAGAAGAACGCGACCTGTTTGAAAAAGACAGTGTTGCCAGCATCAAGCGCTCTGTTGCCTACAAAGATTCGCTTCAGCATGCCAATAACCATTTAACTATAATCCCTTACATTGCATTCGGGCACACGTCAACTTACCGCTACGGCAGGGACTCGCTTTATTTCTATCCGTTCGTAAACACGCTCTTCTATAATACAGTACAAGGGTTGGGCATCAATGTGCAGGCAAGGTATACACACCTGATCAATGATACCCTGTTGTATGATCTCACACCCGACATACGCTATGGCTTTGGCGACAAGCAATTCACTGCCAACATAAACGGTAATTACTATTATGATCCATTTCATAACGCCAAGATATTCGGCGGCATCGGCAGCGATATCCTCGACCTGAACAACGTAGGTACACGATCATTGTACTTCAACACCTTAAGTACATTACTAAGCGGGCAGAACTATGTAAAATATTATAAATCGGCATATATCAACGGCGGCTTTCAGCGCGAAATTGCCAATGGCCTATTATGGTCGGCAAGTTTAACGTATGCCAATCGTACACAGCTGTTCAATACCTCTTATTATAACCTGTTCAGCAAAACGCCGCACTATACCTCCAATAATCCGCTGATGCCAAACGCACCGGAAACAGACCGATCTATATTGTTTCCGGAAAACCAGGCGCTTACTTTTTTCACCTCCTTCAGGATCAATTTCGACCAGCAATATATTACCCGGCCAACCAGTACTGAGTTCCTCACATCCAAGTACCCGCAAATAACGGTTAGCTACCGGCAGGGCATAAATGGCATATTGGGGTCTGATGTTAAATATAACTTTGCGTCCATCAATATCGCCCAAACCAATATTCCAATCGGCATATATGGTTTTTCGTCATTCCAGGTAACGGCAGGCGATTATTTTAATAAAGGCAAACTCTATTTTCCCGATTACTACCACTTTTTAGGCAACCAGGGCACTACGTTCGATCCTACCTATATCGGCAGCTATCATTTCCTGCCCTTTTATACTTTTAGTACCGATAATGCCTTTTTTGAAGCGCATTACCAGCACAATTTTTCCGGGTCGCTGCTTAACGGATTAACCTTTTTGCGCAGACTGAAAATAGACGAAATAATAGGCGTGAACTATTTATCTGAAAGAGGCGTAGACAATTACCGCGAATTTTACTTCGGCCTGCAACGATTGATCTTTCGCGTGGACTACGGCTTTGCGTTTCAGGGTAATAAAAAATACATGCAGGGTTTCAGGATATTCTATGGCATCAAATAGTCCGGAAGTTGGAAAGACCGAAAGTCCGAAAGATGAATATCATTACCATTTCAACCTTCTTCCGGACTTCCCGACTTATGCGGACTTTCGGACTCAAAAACAAATCCTTATATTTGCAGCCTCATTTAACACGGTTTGCAGCCGTATCAATGACTTATGGCAAAATACAACACACTACTGTACTATTGTTATTCCACAATAGCGGATGCGGAGCAATTTGCTGCCGATCATTTAAAATTCTGTAAAAGTTTAGGTTTGGCAGGCCGCATTATTGTGGCCGACGAAGGTTTGAATGGCACCGTTTCGGGTACACCTGAAGCCTGCAAAGCTTACATGGATGCCGTTTATGCCGATGGCCGCTTCAATGCCACCGAATTTAAGATAGATGAGGTTGACGAGCCTTCGTTTGTAAAGATGCATGTGCGCTACAAATCAGAGATCGTACACTCTGGCCTGCGTAACCCGAATATCATTAATCCGCAGGTAAAAACAGGCAAGCACCTGGAACCGAAGGATTTTATGGAGATGAAGGACCGCGACGATGTGGTGATACTGGACGTGCGCTCCAACTATGAGCACTCACTCGGCAAATTCAAAAACGCGGTTACGCTGGATATCGAGAATTTCCGCGATTTCCCGGCCATGATCAACCAGCTGGCCCAATACAAAGACAAAAAAATACTTACATACTGCACCGGCGGCATCAAATGCGAAAAAGCTTCGGCCCTGTTGCTGCATGAAGGTTTTACCGATGTTTACCAGCTGCATGGCGGTATTATTAAATACGGCAAGGAAGCCGGCGGTAAGGATTTCGAGGGGAAATGCTATGTATTTGATAACCGTTTGGCGGTGGATGTAAATTCAGTTAACCCGGTGGTAATATCGCAATGTTTAAACTGCGGTGCCACTACCGATAAAATGATCAACTGCGCTAACCCCGAGTGCAATGAGCACTTTACCCAATGCGAAGAATGCGGCTGGAAAATGGACGGCTGTTGCAGCGATACCTGCAAAGAGCATCCGCGCAAACGTGTTTATGACGGAACGGGGTATTATGTGAAGGTGCCGCAGCAGGTAAATACTTCAAAAAAAGCACTGCAGCCACAGCTTTAAAAGATACTTTTCAGGCAAACGGGCATAAAATTTATGCCCGTTTCTTTTTAACCAATATTAAATTATTAGGCACCAACCGATTGCCTAAGAACAAACAAAAACGCCCTTCTGCATTAAACCTTGGTGGTAAAAAGCGATCAAAATATTAACTTGAACGCACATTTTAAAAGCAACTTTGTATCTTTACACCATGAAAACCAAACTTTATTACTATCTACTGGGCGCTGTATGCTTTTTTGCCGCCTGCAAAAAGGACGGAACAAAACCAACACCCAAAACAACCGTCACTACTAAGCCTATAACAGATTCCATTTCTTTTACTATAAACGGCAAAAATTATTACGTGAATACACCAAGCGATGGTGGGTTTGGAACTATCGACGCAAATTCGGTAAATACATATAGTAACCAGCAATGGAACTATACATCGTCAAAAGACAGTATAATGTATTTTAAGAATATCCTTCTGTCTACTACCACAGCAGGCGAACCAGACCTGCCAATCGTAAAACTTTCCTTTTTTAGAAAATATAACCGCTCAAGTTTTCCCAATGGCAACTTTTTTAATCTTGACACAGCCGATCAGCTTAAAATGTACACTGCCGGCAGTTATGTTTTTGCTACTGATTATATGTACAGTGATTTCACCAGCGGCGTAGGAATTGCTGTTAGTGGCGTAGGCACATCTTATACTCAAAAGATACTGGGCGAACCTACAACTATAATCCAAAGTATGCAGAAAAACTCAAGTTTTGTAATATCTTCATTTACCCCTGTAAAAGGAAATGAGTATTTGCTGATAGCTAAGTTTAATGCCACACTTTTCGACAGCAACGAACAGCCGATAAACCTTACCAACGGCTACATTAGGCTATTGATAGACGTTTATAGTCCGGAGAATTAAAGAAAATGACGATCATTCCCGACTTATACCGGAAAATCCCCCAAATCCTTATAAATATCTAAGCCGTTGCGTTTGCTTTCGGCAATTGCCCAGTTAGCCATGGCATTCAATACCGGTCGTAAAGCCTCGCCTGATTCACTTAGCCGGTAAGTTACACAGGGCGGCACTACTGCTTTTACCTCGCGTATCACCAGGTTGTCATTTTCCATTTGCTTCAGGTGCTGTATCAGCATCTTTTCTGTAATGGCCGGGATAGCCTTGCGTATTTCGCTGTACCGCTTACTGCCAAACAGTAAATTAAACAGGATAATGGGTTTCCAATGGCCGCCTATGCGGTTCATTACAAATGTCACCGGGCATTCTTTAAATGCAATCTGCTTATTTTCTTGTATCGTCGAGCTTTCTTTTATCTGTGTCATCCGCCTACATACTTTAGGGTAAGTACTTGTAAAAAAGTAAGTA
>JBQCIS010000015.1:0-10618 GCA_051953515.1 Mucilaginibacter sp. | reverse complement strand
GAATCGTTATAGTCATCCAGCTTCCTTTCAAGCATCTGCCGATTGTCTGCACTAAGTACATTGGCATAGTCGTTTACCAAAGTATTCGGCCTTGGCGGAATGTCTTTATCAGGTATATCCTGCGCGAAAACACAAACGGTGCTCAGCAGCAGGACAAAGAATAATGTCAGTTTCTTCAACATCTTTTTAATGTTTATTCGCCATCCATGAAGGCGATGTCATCAGGCAGTTCGTTAGTATCATCATTACCATGCGGGAAATATTTTTGCAATTGTTCGCCCGCGATGGCAAGGCCGGTAACAATGCCTTCAACCAGGTTGCCCAGCCTGAAATGCTCCAGCATATCCTCCTTGGTGCTGTCCCAAAAGTCTGGCGGCACCACCTGGTTAATGCCCGCATCGCCAATAATGGCAAACTTACGGTCGACGGTAGCCAGGTAAACCAGTACGCCGTTACGGTGTTTGGTTTGGTGCATGTCCAGCTTATAGAAGTATTTGGCAGCACGGTCAAGCACATCTTCGTTGCATGTTTTTTCAATGCAAACGCGTATTTGTCCGCTGGTATGCTTCTCGGCATCCTGTATTGCCGCGCGTATGCGTTGCTGTTCTTCTTCGTTGAAAAGGGCCATGGGTCAGAGATTAGTTAATTGGTCCGAAGGACTTCTTCGGAGAGATTAGTTGGAACATCTGTTAAGATAAGAAACAGAGGTCAGGCATGAAGTTACTAATCTCCAATCTCCAACCTCTAATCTCTAAATTAAAACTTTACCGTAGGCGCTTTTTCAGAACCGGCTTCGGCCTGGAAATAGCCCTTTGGCGTAAAGCCGCCTATGCCTGCAATAATATTCGACGGGAATGACCGGATCTTGCTGTTAAATGCCTGTACAGAATTGTTAAAGTCCATACGGGCAACGGCAATACGGTTTTCTGTCCCTTCCAGCTGTGCCTGTAACGCACTGAAATTTTCGTTGGCCTTCAGTTCCGGATAATTTTCAGAAGCCACCAATAACCTGCCCAAAGCGGTACTCAGCTGGCCTTGAGCAGCCTGGTATTTCTGTATGGCGTCAGGTGTTAATTTAGTCGGGTCAACCTGTATAGATGTTGCTTTGGCACGTGCTTCGGTAACCTGTACCAGGGTGCTTTGCTCAAAGTTGGCAACGCCTTTTACGGTGGCAACCAGGTTAGGGATCAGGTCGGCACGGCGTTGGTACTGGCTTTCAACAGTCCCCCATTTGCTTTTGCAGTCCTCATCAGACTTTACCATGCTGTTATAGCTGCATGAGCCGATGCCAAAGATGATTACGAGAATTCCTATTACGATCAATAAATTTTTCATGTTTTAAGGTATTTTAAAGTTTAGATACAAATCATATACCGATGTTACAAAACGGGTTTAGATGTGACATATTGGCAATGGTAAATATAAATAAAAGCATTTAAGCTTGGCAATATTTAAATGCGTATTAAAACAATAAGTAGACATAAAGTATTTAATTTTTATGGTGCAGGATGTTGTTGATTAATGATTAATTTAGATAACTAATCGTTAGATTTTATCGTATAAGCCGAAATATTAAAAGACCTATTACATAAAATGTTGAATATAACCCTTATTGTAGGAGCTGCTTTTTTAGAATGTCTTTCACTTGTATTATACAGCAGATATAAACTGCGTGTCCGGAAACTTAAAAGGACAGGCAGAATAGCTGATATAGAGATTGCCCGTAATTGGCAGAAATTTTTTGGGTTTGCATTGCTTGCCATACCTTGCCTGCTTTTCTACATATATTGATAAAAACAATGCTGTAAGTACAACGGATTGGTAACTTTGTTACATGCTGCGTCAACCCCTGTTACACCTGTTAAGGTCTTACCTCATCAAATTCCCGACGGAATCATCAACTGTAAACCAATTCATTTCCTTTGTTGAAGAAAATCCAAATTGCTTTGACCGATCCTTACTGAAGGGACATGTAACAGCATCGGCATGGGTAATAAATCCTGATGGGGCCGCTGTTTTGCTTATCCATCATTTAAAACTGGATAAATGGCTGCAACCCGGCGGCCATTGTGATGGCGACCCGGATACCCTGCATGTGGCTGCAAAGGAATGTTTTGAAGAAACCGGATTGAAAACGCAACCGGTAGCAACGGAAATTTTCGACATAGATATTCACGAGATCCCGCAGCGTAAAGACATACCTGCCCATTTACATTATGATGTCCGTTACCTGCTCCGGGCAAACCCCGAAGCCCGGATTAACGCCAGCGAAGCTGAAACCAACGAAGTTTTATGGGTGTCGCTGGATAAAGTGGCAAGCTATACAACGGAGGATTCCGTTATGCGTATGCTTGCAAAAACAGCGGCATACTGGTAAACGATGTTTCAAGCGCTGTCATTCTGAGATTGTCGAAGGATGTGGGTAAAGGCCTTACGCGCTATGGTTCGACACTTCGATAAACTCAGTGCAGACTAAACTCACCATGCCATTGCCACCCCGTTCCGCTTGCTATGCCTGCTCGCTCTTCGCTATGATGTAGTTTAATATACCGGTAAATCTGTTTAGTCCCGCTTCTTCTTTTATATTTGCGTTATAACTGACGCACTTTTTTTAATGAAAAAACTCTTCACTGCCATCTTTACGCTGGCTGCCATTACTACATGCATAAGCGCGCATGCACAATCAGATAATTTAATTCAATACGTTCACCCCATCATTGGTACCCAAAGGATGGGACATGTGTTTCCGGGAGCGACGGTGCCGTTCGGTATGGTACAGCTGAGTCCGGAAACAGATACGGTAAGTTATGAAGAAAACGGACATTATAACCCCAAAGTATACAGTTATTGCGCAGGTTATCAGTACGACGATAAAACGATAGTGGGGTTCAGTCATACCCATTTCAGCGGTACCGGTCACAGCGATCTGGGCGATTTTTTGGTGATGCCCACTGTTGGTCCGCTAAAGTTAAACCCTGGTACGGCAGATAAGCCGGGCAGTGGTTACCGTTCCGCCTTTTCGCACGCCAATGAAGTAAGCGGAGCCAATTATTATAGGGTAAAGCTGGATGATTACAATATTACAGCCGAAATGACCGCTACAGCACGTGTAGGTTTCCATCAATATACCTTCCCGAAATCAGACCAGGCGCATATTATTCTCGACCTTACCGCAGGGATATATAACTATCCTGATAAAAATGTGTGGACGTATGTTAAGGTGATTAACGATAGTTTACTGGTAGGCTACCGCCAGACGAATGGCTGGGCGCGTACCCGTACGGTTTATTTCGCGATGACCTTTAACAAACATTTCCTGTATCACGGGTTTGCGAATTACTCGCCGAAGGAAGTTTATCGTGGTTTCTGGGGTAAGTTTAACCAGCGGGATAACTTCCCTGAGATTGCCGGCAAGCAGATTAAAGCATGGTTCGATTTCAAGACCACCGAAGGCGAAAAGATCAAGATAAAAATGGCCATTTCGCCGGTAAGCATGGTTGGTGCACTGATTAACGTGCAAACCGAAGCGCCCGGCTGGGATTTTGATCAGGTAAAAGCCGCCGGACAGGAGCAATGGGAAAAAGAACTGCACAAAATCGTGATCAAGGCCAATCATGACGACATGGTGAACTTCTACACCAGCATGTACCACGCCATGATCAACCCGACCATTTATATGGACGAGGATGGCCAGTACAAAGGCCTCGACCAAAACACACACAAAGCAGATGGCTTTACCAATTACACCACCTTCAGCTTGTGGGATACGCACCGTGCGCTGCATCCGTTGTTCAATATTATTGAGCCGGACAGAAATGCCGACATGATAAAGAGCATGCTGGCGCATTACGACCAAAGCCCCGAACACATGCTGCCCATCTGGAGCAACAGCGCAAACGAGAACTGGTGCATGAGCGGCTATCATAGCGTGTCGGTTATTGCCGATGCGGTAGTAAAAGGCAATGCACCTTTTGATGCCAATAAGGCACTTGATGCCTGCGTGGCCACCGCTACCCATCGCGATTACCAAAGTATCGGTTTGTTTATGGATATGGGCTATATCCCCGATGAAAAAGATCCCAATTCGGTTTCATCAACATTGGAATATGCTTATGACGACTGGTGCATCGCCCAAATGGCAAAAAAGTTGGGCCGTATGGATGTGTACGACCGTTTTATCAAATACGCACAGAACTGGAAGAACGTGTTCGATCCTGCTGCCGGTTTCATGCACCCGAAAGAGGCCGACGGCACCTGGCGCAAAACCAAATTTGACCCATTCACTACTATCGGCATGGGTTTTATAGAAGGCAACGCCTGGAATTATACCCTCTACGTTCCGCATGACCCGAAAGGATTGATACAAGCAATGGGCGGCAACAAACGTTTTGTAACGTATATAGATAGTCTTTTCAGCTATAACCTGCCGGATAAATACTTTGCCGAAACAGAGGACATCACTAAAGACGGCATCATTGGCAACTATGTACATGGCAACGAACCATCGCACCACGATGCCTACCTGTACGACTGGACTGATAAACCATGGAAAACACAGGAGAAGATCCGCCTCATTCTGCCAAAAATGTACAAACCAACCCCCGACGGCTTAGGCGGCAATGACGACACCGGCCAGATGAGTGCCTGGTATATCTTCAGTTCATTAGGCTTTTACCCCGTAGCTCCCGGCAGTGATCAGTACGCCATCGGCAGCCCAGCTGTCGACCACGCGGTGATTAATCTGGAAAGCGGCAAAAAGTTCGTTATCAATGTGAAAAATCAGTCGCCTAAAAATGTTTATGTGCAAAAGATACTGCTAAATGGCAAACCGCTGGACGGATGGTTCATTAGTCATGCGGATATTATGAATGGGGGAGAGATGGAGTTTGTGATGGGTTCGCATCACAAATAGAGATCAGTGATAGAGAATAGTAAGAACTGTAGAGACGCAATGCTTTGCGTCTCTTTTTTTATCACCCCGCCATATAAACCATTTCCCTGCTTTGCAGCATGGATAGTTTATTTTTCAATATCCCTCGTGCACGGTGCAACGTAGCGCGCGACAATAGCTCGGATATTCCCAGCTCATTCCCGATTTCCTGGTGCGAATAACCCTCTATAGCATACATATTAAATACATTGCGATAATTGCCCGGTAATTGCTGTATCATATTCATCAGATCGGCAGCTTCAAGCCGGTCGCTGTTGTAACCGGGTACAGAAAGGGTATCATTTTCGGCAAGGTCATCAACCAATACCGTATTTTTAGCCTTCCGATAGCGATTAATAGCAGTATTCACCATAATATGCCGTATCCAACCTTCCAAACTACCTTCGTTACGGAAAGTATTCAGGTTACGAAAAATTTTAATGAAGCCTTCCTGCATAATGTCCTGTGCTTCGTCTTTATCTTTCGCGTAGCGTATACAAACGCCAAGCATTTTTGGGGAAAGCAGCTTGTAAAGGCGCTCCTGGTATTTTGGTTCATTACGCAGGCAGCCTTCATATATCAATTGTAAATAATTGTCGGTGGTCATCGTTGTATCGTTTGGTAAGTTATGCCAAAATTGATACCTGTATAATATACAATTGATTATCAGATAAATATGATTTTTGTCAATCTACGAAAGTGTTCGTTTTCGAACGTTCAGCGTATGTAAACGGACGGTAGGGTTAGAGATTAGTTAATTGGAGATTAGAGGTTATGCATGTACCGGGCCTGGTTGTAAATGGTGGAGACGCAACATTTTGCGTCTTTTTTGTTTTTCCTAATCGCTAACCAACTAATCTCTATCTTTGTCTCATCCGGGATAAAAACCCGGCAAATAGCATGATAAAAGAAACCGAAATTACCTGCTTACCTGAGCAGCATGAAGATGAAGCCGTATTAAAAAACATTGCGGCAGCATCGGTAAATATCTCCCCTAAAAAAGTCACCGGTATAAAAATATTAAAACGCTCTATTGATGCACGCGGGCGTAAAGTGCTTTACCGTATGCAGGTGAGGGTTTATATTGATGAGCCTTTTGTCCCCAAAATTTATACGGTCAACTACCCCAATGTAAAAGATGCCAAACCGGTAATTATTATAGGCGCAGGTCCGGCGGGTTTATTTGCCGCTTTGCAGTGTATTGAGCAGGGACAAAGGCCGGTTGTTTTGGAACGTGGCAAACCCGTTAAAGAGCGCCGCCGCGATCTGGCGAATATTAATAAACAGGGCGTTGTAAACCCCGAAAGCAATTATTGTTTTGGTGAAGGTGGTGCCGGGACGTACTCAGATGGTAAGCTGTACACTCGTTCCACCAAGCGCGGCGATGTAAACCAGGTGCTAAAAGTATTTGTGGCGCATGGCGCTGATGAAGATATTTTAGTGGATGCGCGCCCGCATATTGGCACCAATAAATTGCCGCAGATCATTACGGCCATGCGTGAAACTATTTTGAACGCGGGAGGCGAAGTGCATTTTGATGCAAAGGTAGTTTCCTTATTGGTAGAGTTTGGCCAGATTAAAGGCGTTCAGCTGCAATCGGGTGAAAAGTTATTTGCCAATGCGGTGATACTGGCTACAGGCCATTCGGCGAGGGACGTTTTTGAAATGCTGAACAGCCAGAACATTCTGATCGAAGCCAAGCCCTTTGCTTTAGGTGTACGTATTGAGCACCCGCAGGAAATTATCGATAGGGCGCAATATCATTGCGAACATCGAGGCGAATTTCTGCCGCCATCCTATTATAGTCTGGTTGAACAGGTAGACGACAGGGGCGTGTTCTCATTTTGTATGTGCCCGGGCGGTATCATAGCGCCGTGCGCAACGGATCATAACGAAATTGTGGTGAATGGCTGGAGCCCGTCAAAAAGAAATAACCCTTATGCCAATTCGGGTACGGTGGTGCAGATCAACCTTGAAGATGTGAAGGGTGATATGAATGACCCCTTTAAAATGCTGCGCTTTCAGCAACAGGTTGAACAAGCGGCGTTTGCAGCGGGCGGCGGTAATCTGGTAGCCCCGGCACAGCGCATGGTTGATTTTGTGGAAGGCCGCATTTCTGCCGATCTGCCCAAAAACTCCTATCTGCCCGGTACAAAAAGTACTGAGCTGAAAGAAGTGCTGCCCGGTTGGATACATAACCGGCTGAAAAAGGCCTTGCCGGCATTCGGCAAAAAAATGAAGGGGTATTATACTAATGAAGCGATATTGGTTGGCGTAGAATCGCGCACCTCATCGCCGGTAAAAATTCCGCGCGACAGGGAAACCTTGCAGCACCCGCAAATTGCCGGGTTGTTTCCCTGCGGGGAAGGGGCAGGCTATGCGGGCGGTATTATTTCCGCAGCGATTGATGGGATCAATTGTGCTATGGCGGCGGGTAGGAACCTGGATTAAACGGATTCTGTAGATTATCAGGATATGTATATTTGCTTTTATATCTTGTAATCCGTCAAATCCCTTAAATCCTGGTTATGAAACTTGTGCAATCCCTTACTAACGTACTCTCCGGTAATGCCTGGTACGGCCCCAATATATATAGCCTGCTTGAGCAGGTAAGTTTTGAAGCCGCTTATGAAAAGCCACCCGGTTCGGCGCATAACATTGCAGAGATCGTGCTCCACATGATCGCGTGGACAGAGGAAGTGATGGACCGCATGAATGGCCTGACACCCGGTATACCTTCCAGCGGCGATTGGCCACCCACCGGTGCACCCGATGAACAAAAATGGCAGAATTATGTTAATGATCTGAAACTGGTGAATGTAAATTTGCAAGGCATTATCCAGAATTTTCCACCCGAAAAATGGGGCGAGATTATTCCGGATGAGCGTGAGCCAAAAGTGGATTTTACCTATGCTGAATTAATAGAGGGTTTAATTCAGCATTATGTTTACCACTCAGGCCAGATCGCATTATTATTAAGGATCGCACAGATTTTTGAGTAGGATTGCACCGATTGATCTGTGCAATCATGAAAGAATCGGTGAAATTATAGTATATGAATAAGAAGACATTGGTTTTAGGGGCAACACCCGACAGTAGCAGGTACGCTTACCTCGCATCAAATCGTTTGGTAAGCCACGGGCATAGTATTGTAAACGTAGGTTTGAAAAGGGGCGAAGTTGCGGGCGTGCCGATTGAAAAACCTGAAACCATACACAATGATATCGATACCATAACGCTGTATGTCGGTCCGCAAAACCAGCCGCCTTTATATGATTATATTTTGAATACGCACCCCAAGCGCATCATCTTCAACCCCGGCACCGAAAATAGCGAACTGCGCAAAATGGCCAATGAGAAAGGTATTGAAACAGAGTACGCTTGTACGTTGGTGATGCTGAGTATTGGGGATTATTGAGGTGCTTCGCGGGAAATTGGAGATTAGTTATTTGTCTTTAGTCTCATTTCGTGCTATATGGTAAGTGGGGCAACCGCATTACCCTTGGCATTGTCAACCGGATTTTTCCCGTTGTCTGTGTTCTCACAGACAATGTGGGTGAGATGAAAAAACTTTATATTTGGTTGTGACAAGAGATGAATTAATTGAGATCGGCAAGAAAATAGTAGCAGGTGAAGGTACTGAAAAGGAATTAGATGAATTATATGATTTGTTTAGTCGGAATGTACCTCATCCAAGCGGAGCTAACCTCTTCTATTACCCGGAAAATTATAATGCATGGAAAGATAAAATATCTGAGTATGATCCAACAGTTGAAGAAGTTGTTGATAAATGTTTAAGCTATAAGCCGATAATACTTTAGTAAGATAGCTTCTTTTACGGATGAGCAGGCCTTTAACCTTTCCCATTTCAGCTCTCCGCCTTAGAAAGTATCCTCAATTCCTTCGGATAATAATTATTCACCCTGTTAGGCAATAGTTTTGCCCAGCCCAGCGGATGCTCCTCATAGTTCATCAGGCTCCAGCCGTTTTTGCCGGTATTTAATACCAGGTTATCCCGTCGCAGATATTGAATGGCCTGCTCACGGTCGAGCTCAGTTTGCAGTACCACATCCTTATTTATAATAATGCTTAGCGCAAGTTCATGGTCGGGGATCAGGTCTTTTCCGGCCAGTTTGCCAATACGCACGCCCGATTTCTTAATATACAGGTTGCGCTGTAATATATTAAGGCTTTCCAGGTGTGTGCGGTCAATAGCCATCCACTCATCATTCACTTTAAAATAATAGAACTGATCCGGATCTTTAATATAGGTTTTAACCAGCTCCATTTCTTTGGCCCGTATTTTTTGCTGCTCTTTATTTTTAAAGCCGGGCATTCGCTCTTGTACCCCGGTTTTTTGCAGGCAGGCGGCGAATAATCCTTCGCCCTTTAGCTTGCCGGGATAAAAACGGTAACCCCACGCACTTTTTTGAGGCGATTGCGTTTCTACAATGCCCCAGTTGGTATTTATATTAATGCGCAGGCTTTCCAATTCAAATTCATTGCAAAGCCAATCCAATATATCCTCATTTTCCTGGTGCGAGTAGGAGCAGGTACTATATATAAGATAACCGCCTTCTTTCAGGCAAGGATAAATATCGGCCAGAATACGCTCCTGCCGCTGATGGCACAGGTTTACGTTGGCTTCGCTCCATTCGTTTATCGCATCCGGGTCTTTACGGAACATGCCTGATCCGGAGCAGGGCGCATCAACCAATATAATATCAAAGAAGCCTTTCAATCGGCTAAAATCCCTTGGGTCGTTATTGGTAACAATAGTATTGGCCGTTCCCCAACGGGTAAGGTTATCCGCCAGCACAGGCACGCGCGTTTTAATGATCTCGTTTGCCACCAGCAGGTCGCCGGGCTGCATGGCCGAGTTAAGTAAGGTGCTTTTTCCACCCGGCGCGGCACACAGGTCGAGTATTTTTACAGGCTCGTCGGTTTTTATTTGTTGAAGAATATGACCAATAAACATGCTCGACGCCTCCTGTACATAATAACAACCGGCATGAAATAACGGGTCGAAAGTGAAGGACGGACGGCTATTGAGATAAAAACCTTCAACGCACCATGGCACTTGTTCATCAGTTTTTATGGTAGCAGACTTAAAAGGATTAAGCCGTATGGAGGTCGGCGCTTCCGAAATTTCATGCGCATTTATAAAAGAAACGTCATCAAAACCCGGCTCGTGTTTTAAGTTTTCGAGAAAATTTGGGGGGAAATTCGGCTTGTTCATATCGTGTTTCAAAGATACAAAATCAAAAATGGCTTGTGTTGTTCTGTTGAAATCGAAAAATAATTGACTGCTGGTATTTAGTTTTCAGGTAGTTATAAAGGAACTTGCAGCTTTAATAAAAAACTTCTTTGCAGGCACACAAAAACTCTCTATATTTGTACCCCGCTTCGGAAACAAAGCGGTTGTTATTTGAAAGAAAGGTGCTGAAAAAATAAATCTGAAAAAAGTGAAAATAACACTTGACAGAGAAAGAAAAAAGTCACACCTTTGCAGCCCGCAAACGAAGAAACGGTAGAGTGAGAAAAGGCGAGCGGGGATGCTGGAAACAGCGAAAGAGCAGATTTGAAAAAATAAAAAAATAAAAATTTGCAAGATTAAAAAAGGTTCGTACCTTTGCAGTCCCAAAAGAAAGGGGCGCAGAAAAGCGAAGCGAACGGAAGCGAATTCCG
>JBQCIS010000014.1:0-7490 GCA_051953515.1 Mucilaginibacter sp. | reverse complement strand
CTCCGATTTCGCCATGGTGCCGTTTAATTATATCTGAAGAGATGTATAATCCCAAGCCAAGGCCCGAGAATTTTTTTGATGCTTCTTCTACTCTAAAGAATCTGTCAAACACATACGCTTTTTTGTCGTCCGGTATTCCGATGCCAAAGTCCTTCACCGCGATCCTCACATTCTGGTTTAATAGCTGTGATGTAATAATGATCTCATGTTGACCGGGTGAATACTTCGCTGCATTTGAAAGGAAATTTATTAATACCTGCTCAATACGATTTTTGTCGGCCGCAATAAGAGCAGATTCAGGCGCATCAACTTTAATAATGTGGTTACCCAGGTTCGCTTGCATCTGGTCAACACATTCTTCTATTAATTCATTTACGCTGAATTTAGTAATCGTAAACTGAAGTTTTCCGGCCTGCATTTTTGTTACATCAAGCAGGTCATCTACAAGGCCGGTAAGTTTAACGATTTGTTTATTGGCCTTTTTCAGCAATAAGGCGATCTCTTCTATTGATGAGCCTTTTCCTGTTGCCCGCTGGGCCAATTGCAGCGCACCTTTAATAGTTGTGATCGGCGTTTTTAATTCATGACTTGCTATACTCATGAATTCATCTTTTTTGCGCATCAATTCTTTTGTTGCTTCCTGCGCTACAAGCAAATCAGTTACATCAAATCCAAAAAACGCTATTCCGTCAATTTTACCATTATCAGTGCGAACAGGTGTAAAAATGCAATCTAGCCAATTTGTTACTTTCTCTTTTGTGTTACCGTGCTTTCTTTCAAACTTCATGGCTTTTATCACCAGCGTTTCGCCAGTTTTTAGCACATGTTCATCGGCTTTAGCAAATTCAGAGCTCTTTAACTCGGGATGAACTTCAAAAAATGGCCTGCTTATATAATTCAGATCACCATTAAATGCCAGCATAGCCTCATTTACAAACTCATACCTTAAGTCGCTCCCGCGGCGTATGGTAATCAGTGCCGGCGCACTTTTAAACACACTGTAAAACTCGTTCTGTTGCTTGCGTATCAGGTTCTGTAGCTCTTTTTTCCTGCGTTCTTCTTCTTTTTGCCGGGTAATATCAATCACATAGGTAACCACGTCATTTTGATTTTCTTCACCCAAAACTGCAGACCCTATCAGCACTGATATACGGTGCCCATCTTTATGGATATATTCTTTCTCGTAAGGCGGGCAATATCCGTCCCTTTTTAAAGCCTCGATAGCTTCCCTGCTTGCTGTCCGGTATTCCGGCGGAGTCATATTAACCCAGTTTATCCTGCGACTTACCATGTCAGCAGGGGTATAACCGATCATTTTAAGGAATGTCGGATTAGCGTCTTGCACGTACCCGGTTTCCAGATCAGAAAATAACATACCGATCAGGTTTGACTCAAATATCTTGCGGAACTTGTTCTCGCTGGCGCTCACTTTCTTTTCAGCTTCAATAAGGCGAGTAATATCAACAATTGAGCCTACCATCCTGAAAGGCGTACCGAAATCGTCATGCTGGATACTCCCACGGTCGAGTATTGTTGCGTATGATCCGTCTGCTTTTTGGAAGCGGTATTCAGCTGACCACTGTTTTTTACCGTTGTTTATGGCATCATATACACTCTGGGTTACTCTCTCCTTGTCGGCCGGATGAACTTTCTTGAACCAGAAGTTGATGTCCTTAGTTTCATCAGATAAATGATAGCCAAACATGGCTGTAAAATTATCACTGCGCCACATCTGATTATTCACTAAATCCCAGTCCCAGATGGTATCGTTAGATGCCTTGAGAATCAATGAAAAGCGTTCGTTGTTTTGGGCCAGCTCCTGGGTGCGCTCACGTATTTTATCCTCCAGCTCATTGTTCAATTGTTTGAGCATTTCGCGGGTAGAGATCAGGTCATTATAGTTTTTCTTTAACTTTTGGTCTGCCTGTTTCCGGTCGGTAATATCGGTGAACGTTACTGCAAAGCCGTCATCCATTTTAACGGCAACAACCTGGTACCAGGCATCTTTACCAATGGTTATCTCCGTCTGCAGGATGGTACCGTTTTGGGCTACCTGCACATATCTGTTAAACAAATTCCCATCAGCTATTTCAGGCAGTTGTTTTAGTAAGAATGAATCTGTAAGACTTTCATCATTCTTTCTTAACATAACCAACGCCTGGCTATTAAAGGCAATGCACTTAAAATCAATAATTTGTCCCTCCCGGTTCCTTATTGAAGCAAATGCCAATACAGCGCTGATACTGGCATTAAAAACACCCATAATGATGTTGTTAAGCTCAGTAACCAACGTTATGTCTACAAAAGAAATAATAACTCCGTCTATTTTTTTATCCCTCCTCACATAAGGCATTATCCTGATTAGTACACGCTTGTTGTTTTTGAGGATGGTCTCTTTTTCAATAACTTTATTATTCAGTATAACTGCACGGATTTCATTTACCAGGTTCTGATCTTTAAAATTATTCGTAATCTGCTCTATCGACCGGCCGATATCTGCATCGATGAGGTTGACTGTATCTATTGCGGCATGATTAAACTTGCGGATGACCAGGTTAGCGTCAAGGAAGATCAATCCTACGTCAATACTTCTGAAATAATTGTCCAGATCATCGTTCAATTCTACCAGCTCCCTGATTTTTACCTGGTGCTCGGTATTCAATGTATGCAGCTCTTCGTTTAGCGACTGCAACTCCTCATTGCTTGACTGAAGCTCTTCATTTGCCGATAATAATTCTTCATTGCTCGACTGCAGTTCTTCGTTGGTGGTCTCCATTTCCTCCACCGCCATTTGCAGGTTATTGCGTGTTTCGTTGAGTTCTGCTTCCAGCTCAAAAATATACTCGTTTTGCTGTTCATCAGGCAGCGACGACAGTAGTACGTCTTCCTTCTCACTTAAAATCTCTACCACGCTTTCGCTCAATACCACCAGAGTGAAGTTTTTTCCGCTTTCCCTTGCGGGCGGTTTAATGAATACGTTAAGATAAACCTCCTGGTCATTCTTTTTGATGCGTATCCGTTTTAACTGGGTTACCTTATTTTCTTTCCAAGCTTTACGAATCGCTGTATTCAGTACTACCGATACACCTCTGGGCACCATGCGCAGCAGGTTCAGCTCTATCTTTTTTTCAGGCAGTGCCAAGAATTGTCTGAAATTGCCAATAGCCTCCTGTATGATGTAAGACTTGTCAATATAAATACCAACGTACCCGGCCTCTTCAACCATGAAATCGTTAAAATCTCTTTCAAGTGTTGAAATAGGCGGAATATCTTTTACCGGGGCGCTCTTGCCATTTGCTGCTCCCGCCCGGTTGTTTACATGATAAGAGTTATGAAGTGAAAAAGTAATATAACCGGACTTTTTATAGATCTTCCATTTACCGTTTATCTCCACCAATCCTTCTTTTATTGGTCCGGCGGTTTCGCTGGACCCCAAAAACAGGTACCCCCCCTGGTTTAGTGAAAAGTGAAAGGTAGACAACACCTTAGTTTGGAGTAGACTGTTCATATAGATCAGCATGTTGCGGCAAGTCACCAGGTCGTTTTTAATGAAAGGCGGCGACTTAATCACATCGTGCTTTGCAAATACAATCTGCTTCCGTATCACTGGCATCAGTGAATAATGCGTACCCTCCTTCGCAAAATATTTTTTAAGATACGCCGGCGGTACTTCTTTCGCAATCTGCAACGGGTATTGGTTTCGGGAAGCAATCTCGATGCTTGCCTCGTCTATATCTGTGGCGAAGATTTTAACATCCAGTCTCTTACCGGCTTTTTCAATACATTCATTTACCAACACTGCTATTGAATACGCTTCTTCGCCTGTACTGCAAGCGCACACCCATATTTTTAAAAGATCGTCATTCGCTTTTCCGGCTATAATATCAGGCAATACCTTATCTGCCAAACAATCAAAAGCCTGCTTGTCCCTGAAAAATTTGGTTACGCCGATCAGGAAATCTTTACCCAATATTTTTACTTCCTCTGCATTGCCCTCTATGTATTTTACATAATCATCCAATGTTTTGGCGCCAACTTCGTTCAGCCTGCGGCCTATTCGCCTGATAATTGTGGGGGTTTTATACAAATGGAAATCATTGCCGCTTTGCGCATGAACGAGCTTAAATATTTTGTCCAGTTGCGAGTCATCGATCTTACCATTATCCAGTAATTTAATCGGTTCCTCATCTACATATTTAAAGAGCTCCTCATGCATCCGTGCCGGCGATAATATAAAATCGGCATTGCCTGAGGTGATGGCATTATTAGGCATGCCATCGAACTTTGCCGAAGCTGGTTCCTGAACGATTACCATACCGCCATTCTTTTTTACAGCTTCGATACCTTTTGTACCGTCTGATCCTGTTCCGGAAAGTATGATCGCTATGGCCTTATCTTTTTTATCTTCAGCAAGGCTTAGCAAGAAAGTATCAACTGCGGTATTGGGTGCTTTATTCTCCGTCTTGTCTGCCAGCCGAACCTTACCGTGCTTTACGGTCATCAGTTTATTGTTCGGGATAATATATACACAATCAGGATGCAGGGCCATATTGTTTTCGGCTTCGAAAACCTTCATATGGGTATGCTTTGACACTAGTTCTACCAGCAAACTCTTGTAATCTGATGATAAATGCTGAATAACAACAAAAGAGAAGCTTGAGCTTGCAGGCATGTGGTCAAAAAACTCATGAATAGCCTCCAGTCCACCGGCAGATGCGCCAATAGCCACTATATAGCCGCTGGATTTCTCCCTGACTTTAGGCTGTACTGTTTGTTGTTGCGCGGTATTCAAGTGTTAATAATATATTTGTCTTGTCCTAAATTCAAATAAAAAGCTTCTTAAGCTTTCCGCAATCTCCAGTTCGTTAAATTGCCAGGGTGAAGAGGTGTTCCTCACTCGTTGTTGCCATAATTTGAAAGAATTGCGCGGGTGATAGTTCTTACCATTGGGCTCAAAAGTGAGCGCTTCGTTCGGATTGCCTCCCCAGTTAATGGTTTCAACAATTTCCGGCCTGAAACAAATTACATAATCACCTTTGTTGCCATCAATTGGTACAACCAGTAAACCACTGCCGAGGTCGGTATATTCAAGTGCCTCCTCATACAAACCGCTGAGATTGTCTGATGAAAAAACTTTATTAATGTTTTTCCCTTCAAGCCATAATCCGAGGTTTTGTATTGCATCCGGTTCGGGCACATTTCCAATAGTTTCCAACTTGTTATCAAGCAGGATTGCCATGCCGGTTGCATTAAACAGATCAAGGATATTAACGGGTTCTTTAGTGGTTAGCCCTTTAACAATATCCGATTCGGTATAAACGCGGTCAATCAGGGCCGATTTTATGTCCTGTAGGTGGCTTGTTTGGTCAAACTCTTCTTTATTTAGTATCGAAGTAATTTTATTAGATATTACCGATGAAAACAGTTCAAATATTGAACAAATCTCGAAATTCACGGTCACGGGCTCAATATTGTGACAGGATATCAATCCCCAGAGTTTTTCATTTCTGATTACGCGGATGGACATAGAAGCTTTAATGCCCATATTTTTCATATATTCAAGATGAACTGCCGGCACACTACGCAAATTACAATCCGACATATCTATAAATGCATGTGTTAGAGGGTTTAATACCGGAAAAAGCCTGATTGGCTTAAACTCACGGTTCGGGATCAACCGGTAAGGGTTTTTAAGGTACAGATCCCGCGCTTGTTTCGGAATGTCAGATGCAGGGAAAGTTTGTCCCATATAGGGTTCCAGCCTGCTATCTTTGGTTTCAGCAATCACGGTACCGTTCCAGTCTTTATCAAACTGATACATCAGTACGCCGTCAAAGCCTGATATTTTTCTCAGCTCGCTTATCGCTGTTTCACAGGCCTCTTTTACAGTTGCAGCGCTTTCTATTATAGCTATTGAATGCTTAAGATCCTGGAATACATTTGTAAAATGGCGTTCTTCCGCTTCCCTGCTTTTTTCAAGCTCAAGTATAAAATAATCCTTTTTCAGGTGTAAAATCGCCTGTACTTTGGTGTTATTGTGCTGAAAAACAAGGCTAAGCGGGATGCGTTCTGTAATCCCTTTAGCAATAATTGCATCAAGTTGTTTAATACTCTCAGGCCAAATAAGGTCTTCAAAAGAAGTATTTACAATATCGGGCACAGGTTTGTCTACCAGTTCCACAAAATTCTCGCTGGCTTGTAATATTACTTTGCTATCAATGCCTATTACCACTAAATAGCCATAATCCTGAATCAGATTAATATTATGAAGTGGAACGCTTCCGCAAAAGTCATTGTTAAAATTCCTGTTATCAGCCATTTTTCTCTATCCAATCTTTAAATTTCAGAAACGTAAGGTTCGCTGTATTTATAAGCTCAGAAGCCATTTCGTCTGAAATATCGTTTATCGATTTCTTAAAACGCAGCCACATCATTTCTGTTTGACCACCATAACCAATAAAATATTTAAGATGTTTGTTATCTGCAAAATCCAATTGTTTTGCAATCATTTTACTAATGATCTGCCCTCCAAGCGACGATCCCTCAATTACATAAAGCGCCCCCATGGCCTGGGAGTAGTTAACTATTTCAGGAATATCTGATTTAGAGGCTTTTACGGGAAATTCTCCTCCACAACTTAATATATCCTGCTCGAGTAAAGGTGTTTTACGCCGGTTTGCATAATCACTTAAATGAGGTATAACCAGACGGACAGGGATATTATCTTCCAGACCGCCAAAAAATGAGTAAAAATTTTGTAACAATGCAACGTAGGATTGCAGTGTGTTCATAACCTTGATCTTGCCAACTATCAGTTTTTCTAATTGCTGGTGATGAAAAAGAGTATCATGCTTGAGCTGATCAGCCAGTATGGAATGTTTCAAGTAAATAGAGTAGATTTGTTTCGCTAAAATACATATCGAATTTTATAAATAAGAAAAAACTTTATGTTTTTAGAAATTTTTTAACCTATTCGTGTGTGTCCATATAAGCCGATACAGCATGTGTATCAGTGTTGCTACTTCCCGAATTTATTGTTCGGAGAATAGTTTTTACTGGTTACCTGGGTCCGGTTTAAGGGTTTTTTACTTTGATTTTTCAGCTTTCCAACATTTCAATTCATATTACAACCATATTACTGGCAATAATGGTATTGAAGCCCTAGAAAGGACGAAGACAGCACCGGCCAATCCCGTGCGGAGCCTGCTGAGTAAATAGCAAGTTGCGGCAATTTCAGATCCCAACGAGCCGGGAAGGCCTGCCGCAGGTTGGCCGCTATTCGATTGACCTTAGCCGTGCCGGGCAGATGGTTGGCGGTGTTACGGGCGCTTATTTTTTTTTCGTTTTAATGCACGCCAAGCCCTCAGTGCCTGGGCTTGCAGTTGTTTTATTAGGTCGATATAACGTACCTGTTCATCTTTTTCACATAAGGGTAGTTCTGTTCTCAGCGGTTGCTCCCGGCCGGCCGACTTGGTTGATCTGGATTTCAT
>JBQCIS010000013.1:0-8063 GCA_051953515.1 Mucilaginibacter sp. | reverse complement strand
AGTGGTTTTGCCGTCATCAATACCGGTAAATGCTGCCTGGTCGCTCTTTTTCTCGTATATCTGGGCCTTGTCAACCATATCTGCCCGAAGATTTTTTGTTACGAGTGTAGGGTCGTCGCCAAAAAACTCCTCTCCATCCACAAGTACTTTTTCTACGGCCTTACCGTGGGCGGTTATCTTGCCGTCTTTATCCACCTGAAAACCGGGAAATTGTTTGATCAGGTCCTCCACCGTAGCGTTTGGTTGTACCTTATAAGCCTTTGCATTAAACTCAGTGGTATCGCCTTTTATTTTAATGGCGTCCACCTCGCCTTTTACAATAACATCCTTCAATAGTTTGGTTTTAAGCACCATATCGATATAACCAAAATCATGTGAAGTATTAGCCGAGTCGAGCGTGAATTTTTCAACATAATCGGCGTAGCCAGGGTAAGTCATCAGCAGTAGGAATTTTCCTTTAGGCAGATTGTTAATGGCGAACTGGCCGGTACCGCCCGCCCAGGTAAACGCACGCATAATAGAATCCTTCTGATTGAGTACCATTACGGTGGTTCCGGGCAACTTTACGTTACTTCCTGCATCACCTGTAGAGCCTTTGATGGAATAATTGGTTTGCGACAGCGCTGCAAAAGAGCAAACACAGCATAGTAATAAGGTAAAGATAACAAGTTTCATTTAAGGTATTTAAGTTGAACCTAAAGTATAACTAAATATTTAGGTGACAAAACATTTTAACGTTTATTAACATAATTTAACAATTGCAGGGTAGTTGCATTTAGCGCCGCGATGGGCTTATCATTAATTATCAACCGCTTGCAACCTGCCAGCCATAAGACGCACGCCAAAGCCAATTGTTAAATACAAATGTTAATGTTTGTTAAAAGATGTTAAGGTTCAGGTATTTATAAAAAATTAGACGGAAATTCAGGCTATAAAATATGGTAAAACCTTTACTTACTCCATTCTGCTATGCAATACAAAAAAATTAATAATCTGCTGGGCTGGCTTTGTTTCGCAATTGCTACCACCACCTACATTTTTACCCTCGAACGCTCGGTAAGCTTCTGGGACTGTGGCGAATTTATTGCCTGTGCGGCGCGTTTGCAGGTATCGCACCAACCCGGCTACCCGCTTTTTGCCATGTTGGGCAAAGCTTTTTCGCTGCTTTCGTTCGGAGATAAAAGCAAAATCGCCTATTTCATGAACTTTGGCTCGGCATTGGCCAGCGGGGCTACCATCATGTTCCTGTTCTGGACCATTACAGCGTTAGCAAGAAAACTGTTCCAAAGCAACAATGAAACATTAGACCAATGGCGTACCGGTTTGGTAATGAGCGCGGGGTTAGTAGGCGCCCTGGCTTTCACTTATACCGATACCTTCTGGTTTTCGGCAGTGGAATATATTGTTTTTGCATGGTCGGCGCTTTGCACTGCCATTGTTTTCTGGGCGATACTGAAATGGGATGCCCACGCCGACGAACCCGGCGCTGACCGGTGGATCGTTTTCATTGCTTATATGATAGGATTGTCCATCGGCATACACTTGCTTAACCTGCTTACTATACCCGCATTAGTTCTGGTGTATTACTTCCGCAGGTATAAAAAGATCAACCTGAAAACCGGGGCGGTTGCCTTTTTGATCAGCATTGTAATACTGGCGTTTGTGCAGTATGGTATTCGCGGCTATACAGTTGCTGCAGCCGCTTATTCAGATCTCTTTTTTGTGAACAAACTGGGCCTTGGCTTTGGCAGCGGCGTTATCGCTTTTGCCGTGTTGCTGGCAGGTGGCTTAATTTATGGCGTATGGTACAGCATTAAACATAAAAAGCCCATGCTTAACCTCGCTTTTTTATGCGTGATATTTATTTACTTAGGTTACAGCTCGTTTATTTATATACCCATACGTGCAACGGCAGGCACTAACCTCAATAATTCGCACCCGGATAATGCTTTCACACTTTATGGTTATCTGAACCGGGTGCAGTATGGCAGCACGCCGCTATTATCCGGCCAGTATTATGATGCCAAAATTACCGACGAAAAAGATGGCAGCATGATGTACCGCAAAGGCGAAAAGCGTTATGAACCCATCGGCAAACAGGTTAATTATGTTTACGACCATACTACCCTGTTCCCCCGCATGTACCTGGCCGAAGGCGACCCTGACCACGCTCAAGCCACACGCTTTTATGAGCAATGGCTGAACATCCCCGACGGTCAGGCCCCTACGTTTGCCGATAATATGAAATTTCTGTTCAGCTGGCAGTTGTACCAAATGTACTGGCGCTATTTTATGTGGAACTTTGCAGGCCGGTACAGCGATGACGATATGGCCGGCCAGACTGATATGAATGGCATCGGCGGCAACTGGACAACCGGTTTGTTCGATGGTTCCAAGCACCTGCCAAAATCCGTCACCAACAGCGTTACTTATACCCCGCTTTATGCACTGCCGTTGGTGCTGGGTTTGCTGGGACTGTTTTATCACATTAAACGCAGTAAGCGCGATGCATTGATAGTGGGGATGTTGTTTTTCTTTACCGGGATTGCCATTGTACTGTATGTAAACCAACCTAACATCCAACCACGCGAGCGTGACTATTCGTACGTTGGGTCGTTTTATGCGTTTGCGATATGGATAGGTTTCGGGGTGATGGCATTGGTTGACCTCGCCCGCAAAAAAATACACATCCGTTATGCGCTCGCTGGCAGCACCTTGCTTTGCCTGCTGATCGGCCCGGTATTGTTGGCGAGCAGGGAATGGGGCGATCACGACCGCTCAACCAAGCTCACCGCGCATGATATGGCATACGATTATCTTATCTCCTGCCCAAAGAATGCGATATTATTTGATTACGGCGACAATGATACTTATTCGCTGTGGGCCGTTCAGGAGGCGGAGCATATTCGTCCGGATGTGCGTATCGTGAACATGAGTTTATTTGGCATGGATTGGTCGATCAGGCAAATGCAGCATAAGATAAACGATGCCGATGCATTACCCATCAGTATGCCATTCAGCAAATACCAGTCGGGGACGCGCGATTATATCCCATACAACGACTCCAAAATACCGGGTTACGCCGAAGTAAGCGATGTGTTTGAATTTATCACTTCAGACGACCAGCGCACGCAACTGCAATACAACAACGGCACCTATACCAACTACCTGCCTACACGCAACCTTAAATTAACGGTAAATGCGGGCGAAGTAGTGGCTAACCATGTAATATCCCCAGCCCAGCAGAACCAGCTTGCCGATACGGTAAAATGGCAACTGCCTGCAGACGGCCTCACTAAAGAAAAACTGGCGATGATGGATATTTTGAACCATAATCATTGGAAAAGGCCTATCTGTTTTGCTACTTCCGTTGGTTCGGCAAATATGTTTGGTTTGCAACAGTATCTGTACCAGGAAGGGTTTACCTGTCGCCTCATGCCGCTAAAGCCTGATACTTCGGCCAATAACGGCCAAATACCCACCAACAGCCTGGTAATGTATAACAACATGATGAACAAGTTTAAATGGGGCAAATTCAAAACCGCTAAATACCTCGACCAGCAATCTACCCAGGTATTTTATCCGCAGATAGTACAGGCATTTGCCGATCTGGCTGTCGGCCTGGTAAAATCCGGGCACGCGGATCTGGCCAAACATGCTATTCATAAATATGATGCCGTAATGCCCGATATTAACCCTAACCTTATGGCTGCCCAGGGTAAAATATCGCTCGCCGATACTTCGTATAAGCTAAACGACGACCAGATGGGCAATAAGCTGGTGGCCAGCGTTGACAATTACCTTACCGACCAGTTAGATTACAACTATTATCTGCTGCAAAACAATGCAGCCGAGGTTGACCCCGAGATGGTACAATATGGCATAAGGTTTTTAAACGGGATGGCGGCTATCACCAAAGAGGGCAAGCAGCCTGAACTGAGCAATAAGCTGATAGCACAGGTTACCGATTATGAGAATAAATTTGGAATGATGTTGCGACGATAAGAGTTAGAATCGCCAATCTGAAATCCTGTGTAATAGAAATAACGCAGGATTTTTTGTTTTATATCAATTTATTTATAGAATATTGATGAAATTTTATTTTAAATGAACTAAATCATAGATTATTATCAATTATTTTATACTTTTTATAAAAACATTCTATTTTTCATGAAAACACTTCATAAATTACAGCAATTAAAAAATAACTGATTAAATTTTCAGTCACATATAGACATATTTACATGCAAGAATCAGCTTATTTTGAAAAATACATGCCAATAAACGGTGTTTGGGATGAAATGTACGGGCAAAACTCAAAAATCCGCGATCATTATAGTAAAGTTATCCATTACATCTCCGGCGAATCGGCAGATGACCTGAATAAAAAGGAAGAATTGGCCAAACGCCTTTTCATGAGCCAGGGCATTACCTTTACGGTATATAACAGCGGAGAGGGTATTGAGAAAATATTTCCTTTTGACATTATTCCACGCATTATTACCGCGGCTGAATGGGCCTTTGTAGAGAAGGGCATCAGGCAAAGACTCACGGCACTTAATCTGTTTCTGAAGGATGTTTACAGCAACCAGTTCATTATAAAAGACGGCGTTATTCCTATCGATATCATTTACTCATGTCCGCATTTCCTGCGCGAGATGTACCAGGTGAAAGTGCCTTATGATATTTATGTGCACATATCCGGCATTGACCTGATACGCGATTACGACGGTACGTTTTATGTATTGGAAGACAACCTGCGAACCCCGTCGGGCGTGAGTTATATGCTGGAGAACCGCGAGATAACCAAACGTTTATTTCCGGACCTGCTGCCACAATGCGGCGTACGCAGCGTAACGGAATATCCATCCATACTTTACAAGAACCTGATGGCGCTTTCACCGCGGCAAACCAGCAATCCTACGGTTGTGCTGTTAAGTCCGGGAATATATAATTCAGCCTATTTTGAGCACACCACTTTGGCCAGGTTGATGGGCGTTGAGCTGGTAGAAGGTCGCGACCTGGTGGTGAACAATCATAAGGTGTATATGAAAACCACTACCGGCCTGCAACAGGTGGATGTGATATACCGCAGGGTAGACGATGATTACCTCGATCCGCTGGTGTTTAACCCAACAAGCATGCTGGGGGTAGCAGGTATAATGGCCGCCTATCGCAAAGGTAATGTAGCTATTGTAAACGCGATAGGCAATGGCGTAGCTGACGACAAGGCCGTTTACGCCTTTGTGCCTGACATGATAAAATATTACCTGAATGAGGAGCCGATACTAAAAAACGTACCAACGCACCAGATGGGCAACCCCGACGAACGCGCCATGGTGTTTAAAGACATTAACAAAATGGTGATCAAAAGAACCAACGGCAGCGGCGGTTATGGTATGTTGATGGGGCACGCAGCGTCGGAAAAAGAAATAGACGATTATAAAGCCGAGGTACTGAAAAACCCGAGGGATTTTATTGCACAGCCAACCATAAATTTATCTGCCGCCCCGTGCTATATGCAGGGTGCGTTAACCCCCCGTCGTATCGATCTGCGCCCTTATGCGCTATTCGGCCCGGATGGTATTGAGATAGTGCCCGGTGGACTAACAAGGGTTGCACTGAAAGAAGGATCGCTGGTAGTGAACAGTTCGCAGGGGGGTGGAAGTAAGGATACGTGGGTGTTGGCCTGATGCCGGATTTCGGAGTTAGGCATATCTATAGCTATTTAAATTTAAGAATTAAACATAAAGATTTCGAAATCAAAAATTCGAGATCCGAAATATTAAACACATGTTAAGCCGCGTAGCATCAAGCTTTTATTGGTTAAGCCGTTATATTGAACGCAGTGATGGTATGCTGCGGATGCTCAAGATCAATTATGCCTCATCGCAGGATACTGTACTGCCTTTTACCTGGGAGCCCGTGATCTGCATTTACGGAGGATTGGATTACGAGGAAAATAAAATTACCGGCGACGACAGCCGGGCAGTATTGCGTTACCTGGTAACGGGCAAAACCAACAATAATTCTATCTTAAATATTATTACACAGGCGCGCGAAAATGCACGCAGCATACAGGAACATATCACTAAGGATCTGTGGCAGTGCCTGAATGAATATTATCATACGGTAAAAGATTCCAGAATTGAACTCGCCCTGCAACGCGAAGACCCGATAGGTGTGCTCGATGTACTGATACGGCAGATAATGCTTTATTATGGCACGGTTGAAATAACCATGGAACGCGGCGAAGGGCGTAGTTTCATGAACATCGGCAAATACCTTGAGCGCGCTATACAATCGGTAGACCTGCTGGATACCAAATTTGATTCGCTGGATGAAAACCCCGATCTGCTTACAGATACCAGTTATTGGAAGCACTTGTTGTTGTCGCTCGGTGGTTACGAACTGCATTTAAAAACCTACCGTGCAGGCTTTGAAGCCCGGAACGTATTGGAACAGGTAGCGCTGAATACCGATTTCCCCCGTTCGGTTATTTATTCCATCAATAATATTCAACGTTATTTCGATCGGCTGAAGAATGAAAGTAACCTTGAAGATTTCAGCGACCTCTCATTCCGGATTGGCCGCCTGCAAAGCCGCATTAAATATAGCTCGGTAAAAAGCATTGCAGATGAAGGATTGCACAATTTTCTGTTACAGGTAAAAAGCGAGCTTTATGGCATCGGCGATAAGCTTAATGAATATTATTTTGCCAATTCATAACATCATACATCATGCCCGAAATTGAGATCAAACATATCACTAAATATATTTATGATGGCCAGGCACGCGACAGCGCCAACCAGATCATTCTATACCCGATAAACGATGAGTACCAGGAGGTTTTAAAGCAGGAGGTTATTATTACCGGCAACCCGGTTGTAGATAAACACATTGATTACTACGGCAATACCATTGGCAGTTTTACCTATATAGAGCCCCATGCGGTAATGATGATCAGTTCGAAGATTTTGGTGAATACCAAACATAAGGCCCTTCCGGTTAACGATATTTTTCCGGGTCAGCAGTGGGAAGACCTTAAACATCTTAAAAACATTGTACCGTATATAGATTTTATGCGGCAGGAATATTTTGAAGGGATGGATGACCTGCGTGCACTTGTTAAAGCCGAGCGCGCCAAAGACGACACGCCGTACCAGGTAGTGCTGCGTTTTTGCCAATATGTATATGATCATTTCGATTATATAAAAGGAGTTACCACCGTTGATACCACGCTGGATGAGATATGGAAACTAAAGGCGGGCGTTTGCCAGGATTTTGCACATATACTTATTGAGATGCTAAAACTGGTGGGTATACCGGCACGCTATGTAAGCGGCTACATTTGTACCGGCCAAAATGGTATGCGCGGCGAAGGGGCCACACATGCCTGGGCCGAAGCGTTTATACCAGACTATGGCTGGCTGGGCCTTGACCCTACCAAGAACTGCATAGCTAATGATACCCACGTGCGACTGGCAGTGGGCCGTAATTTTTGTGATTGCTCGCCTGTAAAGGGTGTATATAAGGGACCCGCGAGACATAAATTGGAAGTTTCCGTTTCTGTTGATGAAGATGATACCTTTTATAACGAAAAGCATGTTATAGAGGTACCCATATCAAGCCAGGTTACCGAAATGGCTAAAAACAGCTATCAGCGCTATATGGAAATGATGCAGCAGCAACAACAATAATACATTAGTTGCAATGGCAATGGCAGGAACAGTGGGCGGGACCGGCATCTCATAAAAAACAAAAAACTTACGAAGTTTTAAAAACTCCGTAAGTTCCGGTATAGGTTCGGCAAACTTCAACTAAAGCTGCCAGCTTATTTTATCTTCATATTTTGCTGGTTCGGGCCGCCGTTGCCGGTGTCGTCACCGCCGCCATTGTCCTGATCCTGATTTTGGTTCTGATCCGGATTTTTTTGTTTATGTGCCGGTCGCTGCAGATTTGAGCCGAAGCGGTAGGATATGGTTGCCATTACAATACCGGTCGACCATCTGCGCTGGGTATATTGATCTGAAGTAAAAGCGGCTGTATTGTACAAAATATCC
>JBQCIS010000012.1:0-9239 GCA_051953515.1 Mucilaginibacter sp. | reverse complement strand
AATTACTTTTTAGTTATATCGTAAGGTCACTTTTTAAATAAAGGATAACCAAAAATAGCACCCGCCGCGGAAACAAAAGTAAAACTTGCGTTAAATTATTTTTTAGACTAACTCCACCTCACATTCTTTCAGCCATACAATTTTTTTAGATAGTACGAGTTAAACTATTCTATTAAATAGCCATCTTAGTTGTATGAAACGAATTTTCCTATTTGCCGCATGCTTATTGGTTTATACTGTAAGTCGTGCACAGGGCGTTACAGATACCCATCCGGATGCCCGCATTTTTGCTATTGATTATCAAAACGGACAAGAATATCCAGCCAATTCAGATCAGGCGATCCTGTTTAAGGATGCTTTTATTGATCTGGTGAGAAACACCTATCAGTCCAGACAAACATTGAGGATGACGCCCGGCCGAAAAACGGCGATCATTAAACAGATCAATCCCCAAAAGCTGAACGGCTACCAGCTTACCTGGGAAACCACTATGTTCGGCCAGACAAGAGCCGTTGCTACCTTCTATTATAATATCGACGAAAACAGTTTATATTTCTTTGATCAGAACGAACAAAACTGGGTTGGTGTGCAAATCAGTCCTGAAAATCAGTATAATTTAGATAACTGCAGGGCTACCTGCGGCTTTAACAACCCGCAAGGTTTGCCTGACCTTTCTTCAAACGGAGGCCAGCTCCCTGATCTTTCATCGCTACCCGATACAACAGGACAAGGTATTGACGAAGAAGTAACCACAACCGAAGCGCCTCCTGCCCTGCCCGAATACGATCAGCCTGAATGCCCCGCTGATGGCTATATGTGGCAACCCGGCTACTGGGCATTTAGTCCGATAGCGCACGATTATTACTGGGTACCCGGTGTTTGGGTAGCTCCACCTTCGGTTGGTTTATACTGGACACCCGGTTATTGGGCATTTTATGATGGCATTTATCGTTTTCATGTAGGTTACTGGGGGCATTCCGTTGGTTTTTATGGCGGTATTAACTATGGTTTCGGTTATATAGGTGTAGGTTACGTTGGCGGCGAATGGCGCAGTAATCATTTTGCCTACAATACTGCGGTAGTACATGTAAACAGGGTTGTGGTACATAACACTTATGTAAATAATACGGTAATAAATAATACCACTATCATTAATAACAACCGGGTAAGCTTTAACGGCCGGGGCGGTGTTACCGCAAGACCAACCCCAACCGAACAGGTTGCCATGCGCCAGCAACACATTATGCCAACCCGCGTCCAAATCCAGCATCAGCAAGCGGCATTGGGTAACCGGGATCAGTTTGCGAATGAAAATCATGGCAGACCTACATTTACGGCAATGACCAAGGTTCAGCCTGCAGTTTTAAATAAAGGTAATAGTCCTGCCGTAATTTCAGGCAACAGGAGCTTTGGCGGCCATCAGCCAGTTAACAAAAATGCGCCTAACAGCAACAACTTGGAGCCAGGTAACAGGAACTTTGGCGGCCATCAGCCAATTAACAATAATACGCCAACCACTATTGGAGCCGGCCAGAATAACAGGAACTTTAATAATAATAATGGTCATCAACCGGTTAATAACGGGCAACAGAATAGCGGGTTCAATCCTCCTAACCGAAATCTGAACAATAATCCGCAACCGGCAAACAATAACACACCTAACGCTAATGGTTTTGGACAAGGCAATAGGAACTTTAACAACAACGGCCATCAACCGGTTAATAAAGAGCCGCGGGATAACGGTTTCAATCCCGGCAATCGAAACCCGAATAATAACCAGCAGCCGACAAATAATAATATACCAAACACTAATGGCTTTGGACAAGATCATAGGAACTTTAATAACAACGAGCATCAGCCGGTTAACAACGGGCAACAGAATAACGGGACCAATCCCGGCAACCGGAATTTGAATAATAACCAACAACCGGCCAATAACGGTTTTAATCCGGGCAATAAAAATCAAAACATTAATCAACAACCGGCCAACAACGGACACCAGAATAATGGCTTTAATCGTGGTTCTGGTAACTTCAACAATAACCAACGGCCCGCAACCAATAATCCACCGGCGAATAATGGCAATAATCAACCCAGCAGAAATCCAAGCAATAACCAGCAACCTGCCAATCAGCCACAAATAAACAGGTTTAACCCTGGTAACAGAAACCAGAATAATAAACCCGCAAATAATAACCCGCCTCCCCGGGAGCAACGTCAGCAAAAGGAAAATAAAGGCGGACAATAAATAACAATACAAAAAAGCCTTCAACAGAATGAATTTCTCATTCTGTTGAAGGCTTTTTTATTGATATGATCTCCGTGTGCGCAGAGTTTTGATACTGGCTACAGGTTAAGGTTAAATATACTACCCATAAAAGTAACACACCCGTCAGATGTAGTCTGTACGGGTGTGTCGATTCATACGTAAAGGTGAAGGTTTAAGCCACTTTGTATGTAACACAAGGTAGGATATTGGCCATAAAAGTCGCTTGAAATGCCAGGCGCTTCCATCCCGCATTTTTACCCTTTCAACCCGAAAATTGCCGCTTTTGTAGAAACGGTTTCAGTTCACAGTGATCAAGGCGCTTTTTTGATGTAATACACCATTAAAAATTGCGCAAAATGACTATCAAAGCCAACCACTTAAACCTGCTGAATACCGTTATCTGCCGTACACCCGTTTTCGGCATTAATGATGATCAGAAAACTCGCTGGACTGAATTAAAAGAGCTTATTAAAGAATCCTCCCACGAGTTTTACAACCTAATTGCAGAATATAATCATGAACAATTATATGCAATGAATGCCAAGGCAGCATTTTCTGTATGGAAGTATTTTAACCGAGCACGTTTTCGTTCTACACCATTTGGAAATTTTGCAGCAATCAGTTTCGTAGCTATTGAAAAAGGCGACAATGAAACCCAGTCATTATTTATAAAAAGCCCAATGATATCACATTGTTTTACCGATTGGCCGGCGACGGATGAACATCAAAACAATGCCAGAAAGATAGTTCAAGCCTCACGATGGCTTCAAAGTAACCTAACCTGTTACATTATTGGTGAACAGCTCAGATACATCAGGCATATTGATGGCCAGTTTGAATTAGCCACGGTAGTTGTATTTGATGAGTTGGAAAAACTATTGGCTGCATGCCGCACCAAGCAAACTAAACAATCGGTTTATGATCTGATGCACACCGCATTCCGGATGCAGCCACGTGCTGTAGACAATCTGCTTTGTCAATTGATAGAGTGTCAGTTACTGCTCACTGAGCAAATGCCCAATATTACCGGCGAGGACTATTTTAAGCGGGTACAATTTCCTCAGAACTCCTCAAAGCAATCATACATAATTGCAGAACGCGAAGTTAAAGGGCTGCTTAATGCTTCCCCGCTTGACACGATACCCGAATACCTTGAATTTATAAAAGACTTTACGTTTGAAGTTAAAAACGGCCACCTCGAAAAGTTCCGGCTGGAGTTCAGCAAAAAATTCGATTTAAAAGCTATTCCCTTAACCATCGCCCTCGATCCGGAAACCGGTATCGGTTATGGTGATATGGCGCAGTGCCCCCATAATCCTGAATTAAATGCCGTTTTCAGCAATCTGAAAAAAGAGAGCATCGCCCGGCCTTTTAATTATACTGCACAATTTCGTTTCCTGCTGAATGAACTCATAAAGGGCGATATCATCCGGCTTGAAACATACACAGGTGAAAATGATAAAAACCCGGCAAAACTGCCTAATACCCTTAGCGTAATGTTTCACTACTGGCAAAATATGCCTGTGTTGCAAACCGCAGGCGGCTGTACTGCCAATTCCCTGCTTGGCCGTTTTACGCTGGGCTGCGAAAAAGCCGAAAACCTGACAAAACAAATTGTTGACATAGAAGAAAATGCACACCCGGATGTGCTATTTTTTGATATTGCTTACCAGGCTGAAAAACGTGTAGATAACGTTAATCGCCGGAAACGGGTTTATAATTATGAACTGCCGATCCTAACATGGTCATGCACCGGTTCAACACTTTCAATGGATGATATACTGGTTCTGGTACGGGACAAAGAGGTCATTCTTTGGTCGAAACAGTATGGCAAGCGAATCGTTCCCCGCTTTGCAACCGCCTATAATTATAACCGTTCGGATCTGGCTGTCTATCGTTTTTTGTGCGACCTGCAGCACCAACACCTCAAATCCGACCTCACCTTTAACCTGCAGCAAATTTTCCCCGGGCTTGATCATTATCCCCGCGTTACTTATAAAAACATCGTAGCATCGGCAGCGATGTGGCGGGTTGAGCAAAACATCCTGGCATCAAATGACAATGAGACAAACCTTATTTCTCTGCAAAAGTGGTTGCGATCCAATAACATCAGCACTCATTTTAAATGTGGCAACGCTGATCAGACCCTGTGTTTCGATCCGCAAAATATGCAGGATATGCAGGCTTTCCTTACCTATTGCTCCCAAAACAATAAAAAGGATATTTATATACACGAAGCGCTGATAGATGAAACCAGCATTATAAAAGATGAGCTGGGCAAAAAATACTTGGCCCAATATATAGCGAATTATTTCCATCAACAACGGATCTACAGCGGATTACCATCTGATATCCAAAAAATAGCGGCAACAAATAATTCGGCAGATACTTATTTACCAGGCAGCGAATGGTTGTATTTTGAGATATATTGTCACCCGTCCCGGGCCAATGATATGCTTGATCAATACATCAGCGAGATTATAAATAGCCAGAAAAGGCATCTGCAAAAGTGGTTTTTTATACGCTATAGCCACCCAAAACCCCATATACGGTTACGGTTAAAAGTAAAAGGCATAGCATTACTCAACGAGGTGTTGCATACTGTAAAAAACACGCTCGAACCATTATGGCATAATGGGTTGATAGCGGACATACAGGTTAAAACGTACTTTAGGGAAACGGAACGTTATGGCAGAGATAAAATAGAGCTGGCCGAAGAATTCTTCTGCTGCGACAGTAAGTACGTACTCCGGTTACTTTCTATTAATTACAACGCCAGCCTGCTATATCAATTCGCCCTTAAAATGATGTACAAACTTTATGCAATAACCTTTGAGGATACAAATGAGCGGTTGAATATAATTAAAGCCGTCGCTGCTAAATTCAGCAACGAATTTTCGCTCGGGAATGAGGATTACAAAGCGATAAACCGTTCTTACGAAAACTTAAAAGCCAATAAAAACAATTATTCACTGCCTGCCAGCGAGCCGTTTTTACGACTGCACCAGACCACATTTTATAAACTAATAAACGCCTGTCAAACGCCAAATGAAAAAGCCAACATGGTGACCGATATGATACACATGCACGTAAACCGTGTTTTCTGTACCGACCAGCGGATGCACGAGGCTATACTTTACCAATACCTGTTAAAACTGGCGAAGGCGCAGCGGCATCTTTCAATAGCACAGCCGGCACTTTTATAGTAAGCCTGAAATGCCCGTCCGCATCCTGGTGATGATCAAAGTAAACTTCGTCGCCATAAGCATATTTAAGGCGTTGTTCAATATTTACCAGCCCCGTATGGTGGCTGGTATTTTGTTTATGGCGATTGCTGATGTTATCGGTTTTAATAACAAATAAGCCATCTTCAATATAAAGTTCCATTAGGGCTTCCTGCCCGTTTTGCAGGTTGCCGTGCTTAAATATATTTTCGGTAAGTGTTAACAGCACCAGCGGTATAAAGCTGATATTACGCACTTCGTCCGAATAGATCACTTTCAGCGAAATATCGTCATTCTTCCGCAGGTGGTTAAGATATTGAAGGTTTTGTACCTGTTCAAGTTCATCTCCTATACAAATAAACTCGCCCATTTTATCGGCGTCTATGGCATAGCGCATCATTTCAGATAAGGTAATGATCGCATCAGCAGCTTTAGGTGAAAGTTCAGAAACATTGTGATAAATAAAATCGAGTGTATTAAACAGAAAGTGTGGGTTGATTTGCGCTTTAAGGAAAGCATTTTGTGCGCGGATAAGTTCCTGCTCTATTTTTTGCCGCTTTATCACTTCATTTAATTTCTCGCGTTCAAGCGCTTCTACCCTCCCTCTCTCACCCAAATATGTTTTTAAGTAATAATAAGCTGTGGCAAATGCAAAGAAATATATCGCTCTGTAAGTGTTATTAACGCAATACTTATAGTTAAGGATTGGAAGGCCACTAAGCAATTTTACCTTAAAATGTGTTAAAATAATATCGCAGACATAATAGGTTAAAACAAACGCAACAATTTCTAATGCTACTATTACAGGTAATCGCCAAACAGTTTGTCTCTTAATACGCAATGCCCACGGCAAACCGAGTAAACCATATAAATAGAAATAAACAATTATCACTGCATAATGTACTATGTAAGCTGCTATAGCACCATTCTCACCTGTAAACACACGCACAACAGTACATTCGTACAGAATAAATAATGCCCATACTAAAAAATGTATCCGGTAATTATCAAACCATTTTCTTAAAGCCTTCATCATTTATCCCAGCCGTTTTAAATAGAAAAAACATCGTTTTGTATAAGCGCTTTCTGTTGCCTCAAAAATCAACATAGTTTCATAAAAAAAACAGTTATGAAAAAGAAAAATTTAAAGATTAAAAGCAACACACTTTTTGTTTATAAATCACAAAAAGCTAACTCTAAACCAGAAACAACCACTACAAACACTGTTTCTTCGGCGATAATACTTTTATAGTAAATAAGGCAGGGTTCAAAATCTGCGCCCTGCCTTTAATAATTTCTTTTCCATAAAAGTGGTGAAATCCTTGCGGAAATTTTCGCCTACGGTTATCTGTATGCCGTTTACCATCCGCACTGTGTTACCTATTATACAATCGATATGATCTTTGTTCAGGATAAAACTGCGATGGTACTTTACAAAGGTCGGAAACTGTCCCAATATCTGCGCTATCTCTGTTAACGACATATAGGTTAATATTTTCTGCTTCACCGTGTATATCATCACATAGTTTTGCTGACTTTCAACAGCTATCACATCTTTATACCGCACCTTTATAAGTTTGTGGTTTTCATCTTTGTTCTTTGCGAAAAAATAGTCGTCGGCAGGATAAGTATCCGTGCGGCTATTGGCTTTAGCCGGAAATAACTTTGCTATTGTAGATGCGAATTTCGACATGGAATAGGGTTTCAGCAGGTACGCATCAGCGCTCACTTCAAATGCTTCGTATCCGTAATTGGTATATGCCGTGGTAAAGATGAGCTTATCTGTTTTTTCCCGTATTTGCTGTGAGAGTTCTATTCCGGTGATATTCGGCATACTGATATCCATCAGGATAAGGTCTACCGGTTCCGAACCGGAAAGTTCCATCAATGCAGTAAGCGGATCGGTGTAATATTTCACCAAAACCAATGCGGGGATCTGTTCTATGTACTTTTTTAATCCTTCAATAGAATGCGCCTCGTCATCTATTATTATACATTTATATTTAACCATACTGAAGAATTAATTAATTAGAGTGATAATGCCGATTATAAAATATATCTTTTTGTCTTAAAGTAGTTGCAATTCGGTCAGGCTGCTTAATATTTATTAATTTAGAGGTTTCCATGTAGAATATTTGCCATTTCGAGTAAAAAAATTTATTAATCCCCGTATAACTACTTAATTTGACAACCCGTTAATTGAACATCTATCTGTATCATAACTAATTATTGTTTTCTTGTAGCTGCACAACTTCTATTTTTATTTAATAAATGCAGAACCGCAATGCTGTTTACTTTATTAGAGAGATGCAGTTTTACCATTAATCCATAAAATGAATATGCTTAAATGTATAATAGTTGACGATGAACAGTTTTCAGTCGATGCCATAATGAAATATATTAACCTTACACCCAACCTGGATGTAATTGGTGTTTATACCGACCCGGTTAATGCATTGCAAACCATTTCGGCTGAAGATGATGTTGATCTGCTGTTTATGGATATTGATATGCCGTGGCTGTCAGGACTTGAGTTGGCAAAAGCGCTACGCTCAAAAACGCAAAAACTGGTTTTTACCACGGCACATTCAAAATATGCTTTTGACGCTTTTGAGGTTGAAGGCGATGCATTCCTGTTAAAGCCATTTACATTTGGTAAATTCTCCACTACCATAAACAGGTTATTTCCTGAGAAAAATTCAGGCGGTATGGCAACTGCGCAGGCAGAGAATGATTATTTCCTGATAAAAAGCAAAGAAGATGATCTGGCGATAGTAAAAATAAAATATAATGATGTTATCGCCTTTGAAAGCTTGCAGAACTATGTTAAGATATACCTTGCAAGCGGCAAAACCCTTATAGCATATCTTACCCTTAAAGATGTACTGCAATTACTCAAACCCAAAATCGAATTCAAACAATTTCACAGAGCATTTATCATATCAACGGATTGTATCAGCCAGATAAAGGGCAATACCATCCAAATGAGTAATGGGCTTTCCTTCCCTGTTGGTGACGTTTACAAGGAGCAGTTCTGCAATTATCTTGAAGATAAATTACTGCTCACTTCGCGAAAAAGATAAGTTAAACAACGAGGGATATAATATTGCTTTTATCAGCATAATCCTTCCAAAAGCTCACCACATTATCCAGATACATAAATTCTGCCGCCTCATGTGTTGTAGTGAGCACAACAGCTTTCATATTGGCATTTTGTGCTGCCTCTGCTCCCTTTGGCGCATCTTCAAATACCAGGCAGTTTTCGGCCGAGACATTTAACAATTCAGCCGCTTTAAGAAAAGTTTCGGGGTGAGGTTTGCTTTCTACCACGTCGTGCGCGCTTACAATGGCATCAAAATAATGGCGGATATGCAGGCCATCCAACACAAAATCGATATTAGAAGGTATAGCTGCCGAGGCAACAGCCATTTTTATACCGGCTTCTTTTGCGTTTTGCAAAAATTGCTGAAGGCCCGGAAGCAACTCCAACTCCGGCAGGAATGCTTCACGATAACGGCGTTCTTTTTCTTCGGATATTTGGGTTAGTTCATCTTCCGTAAAGCGGTCAGGCCCGAAAAAGCGGGTAAGTACCTCGCTGTTTTTGCCATACATTTCCTGCTTTACACGGGCATAGTCAAAATTGCCCCCCAGATCGTTGTTCAGTACATACATCCAGCCTTTGGTATGATACTCCATATCGTTGATCATGGTACCATTCAGATCAAAGATGAATGCTTTTATATTTT
>JBQCIS010000011.1:0-29994 GCA_051953515.1 Mucilaginibacter sp. | reverse complement strand
TACCCACGTTTAAACAATCCTTTAAGCCATTAATTAAATTGGGGTATTCATATTCAGCATCGAATTGATGCGCAGGTGCTATTGTTAGTTTATGTGGGATTTTTATTAACGAAGCCGGATGCCCTTTTAAATGCCGCAAATGTTCTTCTGCATCTATCAAATGAATATTATTATTTACCAGAAAATACACCATTTAATAAAATTTAGATTCGGCTTTCAATTTCAGGAACTTCTCAACATCGCGGTATTTTATGACCTTGGCCGGGCTGCCGCCAACAATAGCATAATCCGGAACGTCCTTTGTTATCACAGCACCACTGCCAATTACAACCCCTTCGCCGATTGTTACCCCGGGAACAATGGTAACGTTAGCCCCGCACCATACAAAATCTTTAATTACAACCGGCCTGTAAACGTCGGTTTCGTCATACGGAATTGCTTTATCGCTGTCGTAGTTATGATTTGACGAAAATATGGTCAAGCCTCTGCCGGGATGAAAATATCGGCCGATAGTAACCCCTCCCGCACACTCGATCAAGGTGCCCGATTTTAAATGACTGGTTTGATCGATATAAAACTTATTCTTATCGCCGGCAATTATTAAGCCGCCCTCTCCTTGTGAAATGAATTTTATGTTAGTGTTATACTTTTCTGATAACCTTTTCACTCTCATGGAACTCATTACCCTTGAGAATTTATCTGCTATCAGGTCTACTTTTAAAAAATATAATATACGCACAGCTATGTTCATATTGCTACCGTTTTTTTCTTTTTCATCAGCGCAATCATTCCGAGAATAAATTTGCGGAAGGTTAAAAGCAGTAAACCAATTGTAACTAATTTAATAGCAAAGTTAAGCAGTACCCCATAGTTTCTTAAATAGTAATTCTCCAATACAAATGCTGCATAAAAACCGCAAATAATTAATATCGTTCCCCAATCAGATTTAACATAAAACCCTTTGCGCGCATTAAAGTATAGCAGCAGGAAGGTTACCGTATTACATATTATGGTGCTTATGGCAGCAAAATAAGCGCCGTATACCGGTATAAAGAAATAGTTCAACCCTACGTTCAGCGCAGCGCTTAAAAACACGGAATAGGTAACTAACCACGTTTTTTTATTCTGATACAGCATTAAATGATAAAGGCCGCAGAGCTGACTTATTACAAAGGCAATGATCAGTACCGGCATATAATAGTAAGCCGAAGCAAACTGTGGTTTAAAGAATAGCCTGATGCCTAAGTCGGATATAGATAAAAGAAGCACTCCCGCTACACCTACCGCCACTGTAATTATACGGTTGTATTTATAAATTACGGCTTTACGTTCTTCTACAGTACGGCTTTCGTCATTTGCAACCTGGTAGAACTGTGGGTTATATGCCATAAACAACGCGCTTGCCGCGAAGATCACGATACTGGTTATCCTGTAAGCTAATGAATAAATCCCTACATCGGTCATTGTATAATAATGACTGATAAAAACACGGTCGGAAAGATTTAATATCCATGTTGACAACAAGGACGGGAGCATGGGTAAACTAAACTCAACCGCGTTCTTGAATTTCTGCTTATTAAAAGTAAATTTTACGGAGATAATTATGTTATACAAAGAGACAAACAATACCACAAAGGCAGCCAGCAATGTGCCAATTATCATTCCAAGCGCGCCATAATGCAGTTTGATGATAAAAAACAGGTTAAACAAAGCAGTAAGTACAAACAACAAAATAGAAGTAGTAATAAACCGCCTGGCATTCTGCTTTACCTGTGATATGGTTTGCGAAAAATTAACTATAGAAAGAATAAACGTGCTTATAATAGTATACGAGAAAAATGGATAAAAAGCTATGGAGGGAAATAATAAATTAAGATATGACTTTAGTAAGAAACATACTCCCATACAAATAAAACCCACACAAACCAACCCGATGAATATGGTACCTATAAACTCTCTTTTCTCGGCCTCAGTGTTATAATCATAATAAATTCTATAAAGCGAACGCTCAAGCGCGAGGGTAATAACAACAATTAAAATTGCCGATAACGTTTGCATTGAGCTTACCACCCCATAGTCTGGCACACTTAAATACTTGGTGTAAACCGGTATAAGTATAAAAGATGACAAGGTGGTGACCATGTTGCCAATGGTATAAAAAGCCGTATTCTTTAATACTTTAGACATTACTGATCTCCATTTGCAACGCGTTAAAAACTAAATCATTCCCTTCAGGATTGGGATGATAACCATCTTCAAATATGTGTTTGGTATTTGATGCAAGCGGATCAACTACAGTTACTATACTGTATTTCTCATCTAATTTGTCAATTATACTGTTATATAACTTAACGGCATCTAATATGTCAGGGCTCTTTTGAACAAAAGAGTCGTCAGGGGTGCATATTTTTATAATAATAACCTTTTTTACATTGATGTTAACACATCTGCTTAAGTAATTATCCAGGTTACTTAAAAACTCATTTGGGGGAACATCAGCATTGGTGGAAGACCGTTTTCTTACCTTTTTTAATCCTTTGTAAAAAGCATTTTGTATACCTGCAGGGCTTTTTTGAATTATTTTGTAAAGAAGCCCTTTTCTCCTCATCAGCCTGGGGGCGCAATCAACTATCCCCAATTGCAATATCACCAGATCCGGCATATAAAATTCCAGGCAATCAGCACCTGTAATAGGCTGACTTGCATCCCCGCCCCCTTCGGTTACGAGGATCTCGGTAGTAATTGATCTTTTAAAAAAGGATATAAAAGAATGCTCCCTGAATGAAACCTGCAGCTTATAAAACCAGGTATCTTCATACGTATTATCATGCCCTGGTAATGCCAAAGAATCAGCTATGCACAAGATTTTCATGTGGTATATCCCGCAATTTTTTCGTAAAACAGAAAATTCTTCTGATGCTCTTCTATTGTACAAAGAATGGCATTATCCTTTGCAAAAAAGGCTTTAACCATGTTTAATAATCCCGGTTTGAAGTTAATGTCAATAGAATAATCGCTTTCCACCTCATTAACCTGAACCGAAGCCTTTTTCTGTACGGCTAAACGTTCCAGCGGCTTTAAATAATACCTGTGCTTACGGGTTAATACCTCTATCGCCCATCTTCCCGGCGCATCCCAGTTTGCATTGTATGAAAACGGGATATTATTTTCGGTGACCCCTGTACCCATAAATATAGATCCGCTTGGGTGCCATGGTATATCATTCCCCGCAAGCTGGATATGAATAGATCCCGGCTTTCCGGCTAAATGAAATACTGTATCAAGAATATGGCTTGAATTTGCCAAAACAAACCGGTTTAAAACTTCTGTAGGATAATTATAGCTTTCTATATCATGCACCCATTCCGTAAACTCAAAGTTTACTGAGGATATTCCTCCATCTTCTTTAATTCTTTCTCTTAACAGGTCAACGGATTTATAAAATCGCCTGTTGTATGCCACCCACAGGTTTGCATCTAATTTTTTCGATTCAGTAACCAGGTCATCTATATCTTTTTGATATAAACCTACCGGCTTTTCTATCAAAATATCCTTTACCCCTAAGTTTAGCAGCTTTAAAGTTACTGGAGTTAATTCTTTAATTGATACGGCAACAATGGCTGTTTCGGGTAATTGAGGGTTGGACGCGAGAAAGGAATCTATGCCGCCGGATACAGCGTTAACATCAAATTTTTCCTTTATCGCGTTTATTTTTTCTTCTCCGCGCCCAATAACGGTAATATCTGCATTTACTTCCTTTAATACCTTAATATATTCTGCGGCCATATAGCCGGCACCAATTAACCAACAGCTTTTTGACATCATTTTTTAAATTAAGTTATAGGGCAATAGTCGATATTATTACCTGTTTTTTCATTAAATAGCGGGATAAACGAATTTAACATCTCCTGGTGCAATTCGCTGGAGATCGCGTACGGTGTCAGTCCTGAATCACCCTTCAAAAGAATATTTTCGCAAACAATATTAGTCAGTTGGCTTTGATAAAGAAAGTCGAATTTAGACATTACAGGCTTCCAGTTATCAACGGCGCTGCTTGTTATAAGCGTGCCGTTCACTTCATCAACCTGCCACATATATTTATTGGTCAATATTTCAATTTTCCAGCCTGCACCGCAATCCCCACGCGAATGGAGGAATAGTTCTGACCCGGCAGATCTGCCATAAACCGAACCCCAAAATTCATAATTGCCTTTACGCCTGCCTTCAATTACATCATAAATGCCCGAAGTATTATAAGTAAAACCGGTAGCTCCATTTAAAAAGTTCAGGTGATCTATAAAATGGATGGCATTGCAGGCTAAGCCCCACTCCCCACCCAGTACGGTGTAAGTTATTTTTTCGCCGGGGCTTATCAACGATCTTATTTCGTTATAAACCGGCATCATCCTTCGCGGACAGTTCACCCAGCATTTGATATTCTTTTTCTCTATCAAATCAAGCGCTAAACTATATTCTGATAGCTTCTGAAAAAGTACCTTTTCAAGAACCAGGTTCTTAACATTTTTGGCCGAAACAAGTTCAGACAAAATTGCAAACCTTATATTGGCTGTTGTTGCAATAATACAAACATCAATATCATTGCTCAGTTCGCTGATAGCATTTATGTACCTGACGCCTTTAATATGATCATTGGGAGCGATCTCTCCGGCACGCTGTTCGGCTAATTCAAGCGATTGCGCATTAGGGTCTACCACCTCAACCTCAACAGGAACATTTATTTTTAATACGCCCTGCAAGTGCCTGCTTCCTAATTGGCCAGCACCTACTATTGCTATTTTATACATAAAGCTTAATTATATGCAGGTCCATCCGCCATCTACCATTAAATTATGCCCTGTTATATATGATGATTCGTCAGATAACAGGAAGCTAATTGATGGAGCGATATCTTCCGGACTGCCCATTCTTTTTAGTGGAACCTTTGAGTTGAACTGTTCTACAAACTTAGGGTGCTGGTGGTTAAAAATTCCACCGGGCGAAACGCAGTTTACCCTAACATTATATGGGCCGTAATAAGACGCCAGGTAACGTGTAAAGTTTACTATGGCCCCTTTTATTGCTGAATATGCTGCAGGCGACGTCATTCCGCCGGTATTGTCATATACCGTAAAATCATTCCCCACCACACCGTATATGGAAGCAATATTTACAATAGAACCACTCCCCTGTTTTTTCATGATCTCTGCTACTTTTTGAGTGATGAAAAAACAGCTGTTCAGCTGCATATCCACATTGGCTTGCCATGACGCCAAAGGAACATCTTCAAACTTCGCTCCCCAATCCGAAGTACGCGGGTAGGCGTTATTCACCAGGCCATCAATTCTTCCGAATTTTTCCATCGTCATATCAACCATCCGGGTTACTGAATCCGGAGATGTTATATCACAATAAACAACGCCATTATCCAGATCGGTTTCTACCCCGATCTCAGAATTTATTGAAGTTGCCCCTTTATCGTTAACGTGTTTAACAATGGCTTTGCCAATTAAACCGTTACCGCCGGTTACAATAATAACCTTACCTGTTAAATCCATTTTTTAATTGTATTGACGGAATACGGGTCTGATTACTGAACCTACCAGGTGATTTTCAATTCTATCGCCCAGCGCCTTTTTATATACTTTAAGCGCATTTTCTACCGCGTTCATGGTAATGGCAAGTTCAGCTTCGCCGTGCATTAAACTTGGGGCGATCCATGGAATTAATACATCATTTTTGATCATCTCCTGCGCAAACAGCGTCCGCAATGAAAGAGAAACGTTGCCATCATTATCTTTGGTAACATAATTCATTGAAACCGGGTTGCCATCCATGTAGAAATTGCTTTTTAACCCTAAACCTTCGCTAATGGCGTTAATTCCGTTAAAGAGCTTTTCTCCATATTTCCAAAGGTGATCAATCACGTTTTCGTCTTTATATACGTTTACCGTTTCAATAAACGCGCCCATTCCGCACATTTCAGCGCCATGAGTGGTGGAAAGAAGGAACGTGCGCTCTGATCCTTGCTCATCAATGCTTCCTACTTTCATCAGCTCTCTTTTTCCTACCAGTGCCGATACCGCGAACCCGTTGGCCATACCTTTTCCAAAGGTTGAAATGTCCGGTTCGATACCGAAATAAGTTTGAGCACCGTTTAAATGCCATCTGAAACCACTTATCATCTCGTCCAGTATGAAAATAGTCCCGTTTTTATTGCAAAGATGCTGCACATCGTGTAAGAAGTTCTTTTGCTTGCCATCAGTTGAAGCAGGGTAATACTTTGAGGCAACAGGCAGCAAGGTAGTAGCCGGTTCAAGTATTACTGCTGCTATCTGGCCTTCGTATTCATCAAACAACCTTTCTAACGAGCCAGTATCGTTGTAATCAAATACCAGGGTGGTAGAATAGTGTTCTGCCGGTATGCCTTTTTTGATAGGAGTTGTACCAATAAACCAATCGTCGAATGAAAAGAAAGGGTGTTGTTTCGGTACGCATACATACTTTCTTCCGGTATAGGCACGTGCTATTTTAACAGCAGCAGTGGTAACATTCGACCCATTTTTAGCAAACTTCACCATGTCGGCGCCCGGAATAAGATCAACCATTGTTTGGGCTGCCTGCAGCTCAATAGTAGTTGCACGGGTAAGGTTCACGCCTTTTTGTATTTCTCTATAGGCGGCTTCGTCAACTCGGTCGTTAGCGTATCCTAATGTTACAGCTCTTAAAGCCATTCCATAATCCAGGTACTTTTTACCTGATGGGTCCCACACATAGGCACCTTTTCCTTTTTCAAGAATAGAGGGGGCATTTGAAGGGTATTGATCATCACCCCTGCTGTAAGTATGAGCCCCACCCGGAATAAGAGAATTTAATAAATCTTTATAATTACTGTTGTTCATTTTGATTCTCGCTTTCTTTTAATGAGTTATAATTATCCCAATATATATCAAACAAATGACTGTTTATTTCGTCAAACCGCTGTTGTTGCACTACGCTGATCAGTTTTTCATCAGATATGGTCAAAACTTCTTCCTTTAGATAGTTTATCACTGCCGCAAAAAATTCAGCGTCATCTTCATAATCTAATGTAAACCGTAGTTTGTCATAAATATCCCAATCGCCGGCTTTTATCTCAAGCTTGTCTGGATTTACAAAGATGCGCCCCCAGCCAACTTCAGCTACGTCTGAGTTAGATTCGGCCAGGCTTTTTCTTAAATAGGATACTTTGGTTCCTGAAGAATTCATACCCAGAGGCAATCCATGTACAGCGATCATATCTTTTTCCGGATATTCCACAAAGCCTTTATAAATTGCGTACGCCCCTTCTGTTGAACAAAGAACGTCATCGCCATCAATTGAAATGATATAATCCAGCCCGTGGGAATCCGCACATTTTAAATGCCGCATAGGGATATTTGAAAGTTCGCCGTAAAAAACAGACACTTCATACGGGGCAAGTACTTCTTCAAATTTTTTATTGATGGCTTCGTCCGATGTCGCAACAATGAGTTTAACCTCTTTGTTGTCAATTTCCTTACGGAATTTGGTCATAAACCGCAAAACAAGCCATTCAATAAACGATTTGTTATAGGCTTTCATCAAATGTTTTTGTGGCAGCCTGCTTGACCCGAGCCTTGAAGTAAATAATATCCCTATCATGCTATGTCAATTACCTTCCCTTTGTCCTGTGATTCTTCAAGCGCATAAAGTAATTTTAACACTTTATGATCGTCTTCCAGGTCGTTTACAAATGCGCCTTTTCCTGATACGGCATTTAAGAAAGTTGCCATTTCTTCTATGTACATTTGCTCAGTAATATTTTTATTATATCCGGCCTGAGCGCTGGCCATTTCAAACTCATGGTTTACTTTGCCCGTTGCATTAGTGTATACAGATACGTAATTATCATTCCAATCCCATTGGAGCTGACCTTCCGACCCATTGATTAACAATTTGCGGGTGGCATTTCTTGAAACAACATCCACCACTAAATTCAGGATGAACGAACCGTAATCGAACAAAGCTGCATACGTATCATCAATTGCCTCAGCACCCTCAATGTGAATGGTTTTCTTATACATGCCTGTAACCTTTTTCGGGAACCCAAACACAGCAACAAGCCAGGTAAGCTCAAAAGGTACTATCTCTCTCGCACCGCCGGTAGCCTTATTGGATACGTAAAAATCGCTCACTTTTTCATACGTATGCCAATCTGGTAAATATTGTCCGGAGTGGTAATTGAGGTTTGTAACATCGCCTAACTCGCCATTTGTAATAATTTCCCGTATCTTTTTTATAGCCGGATGGAAAAACATGGTTGATGAAGGCGCTGCCAGTACGTTTTTCTCTTTGGCAGCTTTAGTTATCATTTCCATATCATCATCCACCACGCTTGCTTCAACAAAAAATGGCATATTCAGCGAAATAGCCAGCTTCATATAAATATGGTGAATATCAGGTGGTACAGATATTACAAATGCATCATACTTATTGCCTTCAAGAGCCTTTTCAATTGTGCTATATGTTTGAATACCATACAGGGATTGAGCTTCCTCTCTCCTGTCGTCCCTGAGATCAAATCCGTGTATAGAATCAACATTTAAATATTTAAGGTTCCTGATCCTGCGTTTCCCCATTGATCCTAAACCTATTACCAGTATATTCATTATATTAAAGTTTTTCAATTACCAAAGGATTGTATTCATTAGCGAAACTTTCAATCGCCCTGCATATATAGGCAAGTTCAGATTCTGTTAAGTTAACAGACGAAGGCAAACTCATGCCAGTCTGCGATACTTGTATGGATACCTGCAAATCACTCGATTTACCATAAGCCACATAAGGAGGCATTTCATGTATCGGAAAAAACACAGGGCGTGTTTCAATCCCTTTTAAGCTAAGATGGTGTATCAGATCATCTCTTTTAAAAGGTGCCGATGGCTTAACCAAAAAGGTATATAGCCAGTATGAGTTAACCGTATCCTCTCTTTCAGCCGGCAGTTGGAAATAAGAAATTTTTGAAAGCGTTTCGTTATAGGTTTTAGCAATATTTCTTTTAAGCGAAACAAACTCCTCCAGCTTTTCAAACTGCGCTACGCCTATTGCTGCCTGTAAATTGGTTAAGCGATAATTATAGCCCACTTCTGCATGCCAGTAACGCCTGGTTTTTTCCATTCCATGGTCGCGTAACATGGCTGCCCGCTGCGCTACTTTCTCATCTTTAAAAGCTACCATCCCGCCTTCACCGGTAGTAATAGTTTTGTTTCCGTAGAAGCTATAGGTTGCCGCATCGCCAAAAACACCCACCGGCTGGTCTTTATAAAAACTGCCTAATGCTTCAGCGCAATCTTCAATCACCAGTAAATTATATTTTTTTGCAAATTCGGCAATAGCATCCATATCACACGGGTGCCCATATATGTGCACAGGCATTATAGCCCTCGTTTTGGAGGTTACCAATTTTTCTGCCTTTTCCAGATCAATATTCCAGGTATCGGTTTCTATATCCACTAAAACGGGGATTGCGCCAGCGTAGAGGATGGAATTAACGGAGGCTGCGAAAGTAAAATCGGCAACCAACACTTCATCTCCTTTGCCAATATTCAGGGCCTCAAGGGCAAGGTGCAACGCAACTGTACCATTGCTCACCGCCAGAGACTTGTGTCCGTTAAGATACTCCGTGAAGAGGTTTTCAAAATCACGCACATATTTCCCCTGAGATGATATCCAGCTTGTTTTAATACACTCTGTTACATAAAGCAACTCGTTCCCATTTAGCAGGGGCGAGGCTACAGAAATATGTCTGATCTTATTGTGAGAAGCGTAATCAACCAGCACGCCATTTGAATCAACAAGCGGGATTATTCTTACTTTATTACTAAGCGTTTCTAATATCACGCTATTATCACTTTCAACAGGTAACGAAACAAAGCTCCGGTTCATGATGGAATCAATTGATGATTCCGTTGCTTTCCCTTCCAAAAGAGCCCTTCTGATGTCTCCGTCTGTCAATAATCCAACAATTTTATCGGCATGGTCAATTACAAAAACCACACCTACGCCGGTATTATTTAAAACCTCTAATACATTTTTTATAGTAGAGTTATCCTGAACTGTTAATTCTTTAACATCCATAAGTTTGCAATAATTTTACTTGTTGTTTTATTTCTGCAATGTCAATATTCTTTACCTCTACAACATGAGGTAAACCATTAAATCTTTTTATATAAGGCAGGAACCAATACTCATCTCCCATCGGCTCGTTAGTATCTTTAAAGCCGTCATTATCACTATGGTGTATCGCTTTTATGTACGGTTCAAGCAAGTCTACTTCGTTGTTTTTATCAATGCCCAATGTTTGGCAACTTACCTTTAAATGTGCCGTATCCAAAAGCAATCCGAGCCTGCTATTGTTTACTGCTTTCAGAACATTAATTATCTCTTCATTTTCACAGCATAACAGAGGATTTTCAGCTCCATTTACCAGGTTAAAAGCAGCAATTACATTATTCTCAATCAAAAACCGCATGTCAAGCCGCTCTGCTTCATCCAGTATTGTTTTTAATGCCCCCAAAAAAAGCGCTGTGTGCTCTTGCTTGTCAAAGTCTGGGCTGTAATTAATTTTCCTGCCTAATTCAGCCGGATCCGGGTCGATACAAAAACCTGCATGAGCGGAAAAGAACGGTGCATTGGCAAGCTTGGACAGGTAAAGGCCTTTGATGCAATGCTGGATGGATTGATTTCTTATTGCCGGATTTGAACTTGCCAGGTTTAATACAAAAGGAATTGCCGGTGCTGGGAAATAATTGTGAGGTATTTTTTTTATTTCAGCTTCCGTATATATCTTTTCTGTATTTTCATTATAAGGCAAACCTGAGCTAAATTCTAATGCTAAATCTTCCTCCTTAGCTATCCGGATGGTATCTTCTATATCTTTTTTTCCAAATGCTAAAGTGCTAACATAGATTTCCATATTAATTCTCCAATTTATAATCCATCAGGATAACGCTATCATTGAGTTGTTTTACCACTGAAAATCCAATTTTCTCATATAAATGTTTAGCATTGATATTATCTGCATCGACAGTAAGGTGAATACAATTAATTTTATTTTCGGTAGCCTTTGATATAAGAAAATTCATCAAAAGCTTACCATATCCCTTACCCTGATGTTCTTCGGCAATTGCAATTCCTAACCAGGTTCTGTCATTCTCGCGGTCCAGATGGCCGTAGCCGATCACCTGATTGCTGTCTACCAACACACAAGTTACAATATGGTTTTGTAATACTGAAAAAGGCCGCTTTTCAAAGTATCTGAATGATTTAAGCGATGAGCCGGCGATATCTAAAAAGTTTTGTAACAACTTGACGTCGTCCGGCGTAATCGTTTTAATTTCAACAGGTGTAATTACCATACTATTGAATTGTATTGAATTGCCTCGTCTTTTTTCATGTCGCGGGCTATTGTTTTTCCAATTACCTGCTCCAGCATATTAGGAGACAATCCATTAAAAGGCCGTTTAAAACCAATATGTGCTTCTTGCAATACAGTGCCGGCTCCGATATCCTGCAGTAGCACCAGGCTTCGTTTCATGCCATAGCTATTGTCAATCTCTACCTGAGATGGCTTTTTCAAGCCGCTTCCCAAAGCCTTTTCTATATTCCTGATACCAATAACCAGTTCTTTAAATTCTGCCGGATTAAGAGATGATGAATGATCAGGGCCCTCCATATTCTTGTCGAGCGTAAAATGCTTCTCTACTATTTCAGCGCCCAAAGCAACTGATGCAAAGCAGGCATAATTATTTTCGACGTGATCCGAATAACCCACGCGCACCTTACAGGCCTCTTTTATACTATTCATGGCCAACAAATTAGCATCCTCAATACGCGATGGATAATTTGTTGTGCACTGCAATACGATGATGTCATTATTCCCTGTAGCTCTAATGGTTTCCACAGCAGTAAATACATCAGCCATATTTGCCATGCCAGTTGAAATGATCATTGTCTTTTTCTTGCCAGCTACGTATTTGAGAAATGGCAGTTCGGTTAACTGACCCGAAGCTATTTTAAATCCGGTAACATTTAATCCATCCAGAAAATCGGCATCCTCTTTATTATAGGGGGTTGAAAGAAAATCTATTCCTTTTTCCTGGCACCGTTGCAAAAGTTGTTTATAGTCATCAAGGCCAAGCTCCAGCTTTTTAAGCATTGTATACTGCGATTCGCTTTTATCAGTTACCTCTAACTGATACTTTGCTTTTGGAGATTCTTTGGTAACAATCTGTTCAGCTTTGAAGGTTTGAAACTTCACACAGTCAGCTCCCGCCTCATGCGCTTTATCAATCAATTCAAGCGCTATATTTATATTACCATTATGATTAACACCAGCCTCTGCTATTATATAAACTTTGTTTTCAGCCATATAAATATAAGTTTTTAATAAATTACTATGGTAGCAATAAACTAATCTATGATATAAGGCCGCTTTTTACAGTCTTCCGTCTACAATGTCCCTGTCGAGCATTGCTTTCGTATCAAAGATCACACCTTTAGGCGACTTAAGCTTGTCAAGGTCGATCGTAAAAAATGCATTATGGGATACGGCCAGTATTAGTGCATCATAAACTTGGCCTGCATTAGTAATATCGTTTAACTCAACCCCGTATTCATGCTTTACTTCTTCCTTATTAGCATGCGGATCGTGAACATCAACCTGTAACCCAAACTGTTTAAGTTCGTGGTAAATATCAATTACCCTTGAATTTCGGATATCCGGGCAGTTTTCCTTAAAAGTAATGCCCAGGATCAATGCACGCGAACCATCAATACGATGCCCGTTCTTAATCATGAGTTTTATTACCTTATTGGCTACAAATATGCCCATGTTATCATTAACACGCCTTCCTGACAGGATAACCTGCGGGTGATACCCCAGCGACTCTGCCTTATGGGCCAGGTAATATGGGTCGACTCCAATACAGTGGCCACCTACCAGTCCTGGTTTAAATTTAAGAAAGTTCCATTTAGTACCGGCTGCTTCAATTACATCCGTTGTATCAATTCCAATCCGGTCAAATATCAGCGCAAGCTCATTTACAAACGATATGTTAACGTCGCGCTGCGCATTTTCAATAGCTTTTGATGCTTCAGCAACCTTTAAGCTTGATGCCTTATGGGTACCGGCCGTAATAATTGACGCGTATAACTGATCCACGTATTCAGCAACTTCCGGTGTAGAGCCTGATGTTACTTTTTTTATTTTGGTTAAGGTATTTACCTTATCGCCGGGGTTAATGCGTTCAGGAGAGTATCCGCAAAAGAAATCAACGTTAAATTTTAATCCGGAGAACTTCTCAAGTACCGGAACGCAATCTTCCTCGGTACAGCCCGGATAAACTGTAGATTCATAAATAACAACGTCGTTTTTCTTTAACACCTTACCCAGCATCTCTGATGCTTTAAGCAATGGGCCAAGATCAGGCGCTTTAAAATTATTTATAGGTGTAGGTACGGTTACAATATAGGTATTGTATAGTTTCAGGTCATCCTGATCAGACGAGAAACGCAAGCCTGTAGCGGCTTCTTTATCAGAAACTGTTACCGCCTTTAATTCCTCTATATTTGCTTCATGCGTACTGTCCTTACCACCTGATAGTTCAGCAATACGCTTGATATTGATATCAAAGCCGAGTGTTTTGTACTTCTTGCCAAATTCAATAGCTAATGGCAGCCCAACATATCCAAGGCCGATTACAGCTATTTTAGTATTGGTAAGGTCATTTTCAAAGGTAGATTGATGAGTTCCCATTACATTTATATTAATCGAAATAAGTTATTATCTATTCATTTTTATTGATCCGAGACGATAGCCATGACTTCTTCTTCGGATTATCCTCTGCATAACCATAGCCATAACCGTATCCATAGCCATAGCCGTAACCGTAGCCATAACCATAATACCCCGCCTTTTTAGACATGATGTCGTTAACTACCAGGTAAATCCTCCGAACGCGTGCCGACTTCACCAAATCGTTAACAATGCCCAACTGTGCCTTATAGGTATAATTCTGCCGTACAACGTACAAGATCAGATCGACATATTTTTCTACTAATAAAGCGTCAGACACCAAACCTATAGGCGAACTATCGATCACGATAAAATCGAATTCTTTTTTCAGCTCTTCAATAAGTGTAGTTACCTTGGGGCTTAACAATATTTCAGCAGGGTTAGGAGGAATTGAACCTGCAGACAGTATGTAACAGTTTTTATTAAAAGGCGACTGTTTCAGGAAAGGTTTAATATCTGTATTGTCAGATACGATATAATTTGAAAAACCCATCGATGTATCCAGGCCCATATTTGCCGAAAGTTTTGGCTTACGCAAGTCGAACTCCAGAAATACCACCTTTTTACCGGTAATGGCTAAAGCGCCACCTAAATTTAAGGAAACAAATGATTTACCTTCACCGCTCATGCTTGACGTTATCATTATTACCTGCGGTTTATTACTCAGTAATAAAAATTGAAGGTTCGTTCTTAAACTCCGGAACTGTTCTGACAACACAGACCGTGTGTCTGTATCAAAAATGAATGGCTTTTCATTGGCATTATTTCCAATTTCACCAACTATCGGAATTTTGGTTGCTTTTTCTACATCCTGCTTTGAAAGTATCTTTATATTAAGGCTTTCCTTTAAATAAATAATCAGGATCGGAATAATAAAACCAATTGCAAGACCTAATAAATAGATTAGCTTTTTATTTGGCTTACTTGGCAGTTGATCACTCTTAGCATCATCAATTATCCTTGACGTTGAGATGGTTGAAGTTTTTGAAATATTGGTTTCTTCTCTTTTCTGTAATAAGTAGAGATAAAGCTGCTGTTGCAAAGTCTGCTCGCGCGAAAGATCAAGATAAGTCGTTTCGTAAGACGGGATATCCTTCATTTTTGCATCGAAATCACCATTCTTCTTAGCCAGTTCGTTCACGCCTGATTGCAATCCTTTTTTATAAGCGGCAAAGCTTTTCAGCAGATTCTGACGGGCTGCCTCAATTTCCTGATCGAGGTTTACCACTACGGGGTTACCATCTTTATAAGACAAAGCCGCTTTATTGCGTTCAATCAGTAATTCATTATATTGCTTTATGGCTTCGCCAAATACAGGGTCCTGTATCGACATTGAACTGGGGATAATATCTTTATTATTAGGATTATCAATGATCTTTTCCAGATCCTTTAAAACCACGAGCTGTACCTGCTGTGTAGTTAATGTAGTATTATAATCCGCTGCAGTTTTTATTAAAGCCTTACTTTGCTCAGTAACATCTATCAGGTTATGAGACTTCTTGAAATCCTCTAACTTTTTCTCAACATTGCCCAGGTCCCTGTTTACTACGATCAGCCTCGAATTAATAAATTTAATGGTACTATCGGCCATTTCAACTTTATTTTCAAGGTTATCTTTTAAATATAGGCTCATAAGGGTTTGCAAAATAGCCTCTCCTTTTTTCGGATTAGGATAATCCAGCGTTATATTTATGGTTGTACTTTGCTTGTCAGACAATTGCGCATCAAAGGCTGCCATAAGTTCCTCTGTACGACTGTCAAAGGATTGAACAGTTATCCTATAGCCCTTCTCAGCAACAGGTACGTAAGGCATCTTATGAAACACCATATCATACTGCGGGAAGCGTACCGTATCTTCAAAGTTAACTTTGGTACTATTGTCATCCTTTTCATTCGCCAGCGTTAGGGTATTACCCTCTAATTTTACATCATAGTTCGCTGTAGATATGCTATCTTTCTTATAAATAACATCAACAGAAAAGGGAGCATCTTTATATAGTTCAACGGTACCGATAGCCCCTTTCTTAAAGATGGTAACATTAAGCTGCATTTGCTTAACTACCCCTTCCATCAAGGTTCTGGAACCCAATATTTCCAGTTCATTCTGAGCATTGCTTGGCAAATCAAACAAACTGGAAAAATCTATTGACAGGCTGCTGGCTGTAGGATTATTTTTTTCATCGTCAACCAAAAGTTTACTTTTTATTTTGTAGTCGGGCTTTACATAACGCGCATATAAAAATGCCAGTCCGCCACATATAGCCATCGACAGTAAAAATAAATACCACTTGGAAATTATCTTACCGAATAAATCCTTAAAATCAAACCCTTCCTCTTCTTCAGAAATGCCGATATCTTGTAAATTCTGAGTATCCATATTTATTAATTTATTCTTGAAGCAATAACTACCAGTAGGGTTAATATAGAAGTAATGATCGTTACGTTCCTTGCTTGAGCAAGATCGTTCGCAGCCACTTTTCCCTTACTTGGTTCTACATACACAAAGTCGTTTTGCTGAAGATAATAACAAGGTGATTTTAAAATATCGGTTTTATTAAGGTTGATCCTATATTCAGTTTTCGAACCATCTTTATTTTCTCTCAACAATAATATATTATCGCGTTTTCCATAAATAGTCAAATCGCCGGCTACTGATAATGCATCCAGGATTGTTACTTTTTGATTTGGAAATACATAAACCGAAGGTCTTGCCACCTCGCCGGTTACGGTAACTTTAAAGTTTGCATATCTTACAATTACGGTAGGATCTTTAAAGAAAACCGCTGCCCTTGTACGAATAAGTTCTTTTGCAGAATCAGTGGTTAAACCAACCACACGCACTTTCCCAACTATGGGTAGTTCCACATCGCCATCTTTACTCACCAGATAACCTGCAATTGACTGTTGCGCTGGTGTATTAGAACTAAGAGAAGCAGGATTATTTAAAGGTATATTGCCCGTATTGATTACAGCAGTAGCCGTAGGGTCAACTGTTTGTACGATGATAGTGAGTATATCATCTGCCTGAATAAGAGGTTCAGTATACTTTGCGCGTGCTAAATTTAAGTTCTGTGCCGAATCGGGAATATTCTTAAAATAAGCAATATTCTTATTAGTGGAGCAGGAGACAAATGTCAGGAGTAAGAATAAGAACGGTGCAAAAAAACAGAATCTCTTGATGAAAGATTTCCTCATTTGTGTTGAATGTTTTTACTGTAGATAAATATTGTCGCAATATAGTAATTACTATATGTATGACAACGCTAAACTTGGTATTTTAATTATATTGACCAAAAAACTAATTATTTATTAACAAATAGGCCCTATTATTAATAAATTATAAATTTAATATCTATGCCTGTCCAACCGGGCCGCCAAAGTTCATAGGGAAGCCCGGAGGTTCCTGCTGGTTTTTTATCCGCCCGTTTACAGCCTCAAACTTTTCAATATTTTCCCCTATTGCGGCGAGCAATCTTTTTGCGTGCTCTGGGGTAAGTATTATCCTTGATTTTACTTTCGCCTTAGGCATGCCGGGCATAACCCGAATAAAGTCAAGTACAAATTCGGTGCTTGAATGTGTGATAATGGCAAGATTTGAATAAATCCCTTCGGCTGCTTCCTCAGAGAGCTCGATATTCAATTGATTTTCGTTCTGTTCTTCCATGCCACTAAAATAATAAAGGCATTTGGTTGACGGAAACTTTAGGGAATGTTTATTGCTAAAACACCAAATAATTAACAATAAATTAATATACCTAAAAAAAATGCCCGCTTTTAGGGCGGGCATTTTACAAATTTGAAAAATTTAGTGTTTTTACGCTTCTACTTCTTCAGATTTTGAAGCCATCAGGCGATCAAATTCTTCCTGAGAACCTACGCGGATATTGTCATATGCACGCATACCGGTTCCTGACGGGATTAAGTGACCAACGATAACGTTCTCTTTCAGACCAAGCATGTTGTCTCTCTTACCTGCGATAGCAGCTTCGTTCAGTACTTTGGTAGTTTCCTGGAACGATGCAGCAGAGATAAACGACTTAGTACCTAATGAAGCACGGGTGATACCCTGCAACAGCGGGCTTGAAGTAGCCGGGATAGCATCCCTTACTTCAACCAGTTTCATATCTTTACGTTTCAGTCCGGAGTTTTCGTCCCTTAACTTACGTAACGATACGATCTGACCTGCTTTAAGTGTGGTTGAATCTCCCGGATCAACAACAACCTTCTTGTCGAATATTTCATCGTTTTCGGTCATGAAATCCCAGCTGTCAACAGCTTCTTTTTCAAGGAAGGTGGTATCGCCGGCATCCTCGATAGCTACTTTCTGCATCATCTGGTGAACGATCACCTCAAAGTGCTTGTCGTTGATCTTCACACCCTGTAAGCGGTAAACTTCCTGTATACCATTTACCAGGTATTCCTGTACGGCAGCCGGGCCTTTGATAGCCAGAATGTCGGATGGAGAAATAGAACCGTCAGAGAGCGGCATACCAGCTTTCACAAAGTCGTTATCCTGTACAAGGATGTGTTTCGACAGCGGAACGAGGTATTTCTTGATCTGACCGTCTTTCGATTCGATAGTGATCTCACGGTTACCACGTTTTACACCACCCAAAGTTACCACACCGTCAATTTCAGTTACAACGGCAGGGTTTGATGGGTTACGTGCTTCGAACAACTCGGTTACACGTGGCAGACCACCTGTAATATCTCGTGTTTTACCTGTAGAACGTGGGATTTTGGCAATAACCTGGCCGGTTTGCAACTTGTCGCCTTCGTCAACGGCAATGTGCGCACCTACCGGAATGTTGTAGCCTTTTACAAGGTTACCTTTGCCATCAGTTATCTGAATAACAGGGTTTTTGGTTTTATCCCTTGTATCGATAATAACTTTTTCACGGTGCCCTGTCTGCTCGTCAGATTCTTCACGGAAAGTGATACCTTCCAATACGGCATCAAAACGTGCAACACCGGCAAACTCTGAAATGATCACCGCGTTGTATGGATCCCATGAACAGATACGGTCGCCTTTTGCAATCTTGGCGCCATCCTTCACATACAGGTATGAACCGTATGGGATGTTATTGGTCAGGATAACTTTATTGCTGCCTGGTTCAAGAATGCGGAACTCGCCCGAACGGCCTAATACCACATCAACAGGACCATCTTCAGCAGTGTTATAAGTTACTGTACGTACGTTCTCAAATTCGATGATACCATCAAATTTCGCAGAGATCTGTGATTCTGCAGCAATGTTTGATGCGGTACCACCCACGTGGAATGTACGAAGTGTAAGCTGTGTACCCGGCTCACCGATTGACTGTGCGGCGATAACACCAACAGCTTCACCGGCCTGCACGCGTTTACCGCTTGCAAGGTTACGGCCGTAGCACAATGCGCACACACCACGTTTGCTTTCGCAGGTTAATACCGAACGGATTTCGATACCTTCCAGCGGTGAGTTTTCTATCTTCTTGGCAATATCCTCGTCAATGTCCTGACCGGCACCTACCAACAGTTCGTTGGTGATAGGGTCATGAACATCGTTCAGGGCTGTACGACCTAAGATACGCTCGTACAATGGTTCTACTATATCCTCGTTATCTTTCAATGCAGTGGTGTAAATACCGCGTAAAGTACCGCAGTCTGTTTCACCAACAATCATATCCTGGGCAACGTCATGCAAACGACGGGTTAAGTAACCAGCATCCGCAGTTTTCAACGCCGTATCCGCCAAACCTTTACGGGCACCGTGGGTTGAAATGAAGTATTCCAATACCGACAGACCTTCTTTAAAGTTCGAGAGGATCGGGTTCTCGATAATTTCACCACCTGAACCTGATTTCTGTGGCTTAGCCATCAAACCACGCATACCTGCCAGCTGACGGATCTGCTCTTTAGAACCACGCGCACCTGAATCAAGCATCATGTACACAGAGTTGAAGCCCTGATTATCGCTTGAAAGGATGTTCATCACATTCGCAGTTAAGCGGTTGTTGATACGTGTCCAGATATCGATGATCTGGTTGTAACGCTCGTTGTTGGTGATGAAGCCCATACCGTAGTTGCCCATAACTTCTTCCACTTCCTTAGAAGCCTGTTCAATTAAAGTAACTTTTTCAGCAGGGATATTGATATCCTTCAGGTTAAATGACAAGCCACCCTGGAACGCCATCTTAAATCCTAATTCCTTAATATCATCAAGGAACTGGGCAGCGCGTGCCATACCGGTCATTTTTACTACCTCACCAATGATATCACGCAGTGATTTTTTGGTAAGCAGTTCGTTGATATAACCAACCTCTTCAGGTACATGCTGGTTGAACAACACGCGGCCTACTGTGGTATCGATAATTTTGTTAACAATGCTCCCGTCGCGTTCTTTAACCCTTGCTTTAACTTTGATGAAAGCATGCAGTGCAAGTTTCTTCTCGTTATAAGCGATGATCACTTCTTCGGCAGAGTAGAAGGTTAAACCTTCACCTATCACTATATTACCAGGTTCGCTCTTACGGCCTTTGGTGATGTAATACAGGCCAAGCACCATGTCCTGTGAAGGTACGGTGATAGGTGTACCGTTTGCAGGGTTAAGGATGTTGTGCGATGCAAGCATCAATATCTGGGCTTCCAAAATTGCCGCGTTACCGAGTGGTACGTGTACGGCCATCTGGTCACCGTCAAAGTCGGCGTTGAACGCGGTACAGGTTAACGGGTGCAGCTGAATAGCTTTACCTTCAACCAGTTTAGGCTGGAATGCCTGGATACCTAATCTGTGCAGCGTAGGCGCACGGTTAAGGAGAACAGGGTGACCTTTCAGTACGTTTTCCAATATATCCCAAACCAATGGGTCCTTGCGGTCAACAATTTTCTTTGCAGATTTTACTGTTTTAACTACACCACGCTCAATCATCTTGCGGATGATGAACGGTTTGAACAGCTCGGCAGCCATATCCTTTGGCAAACCGCACTCGTGCAGTTTAAGGTTAGGGCCTACAACAATTACCGAACGTGCAGAGTAATCGACACGTTTACCAAGCAGGTTCTGACGGAAACGGCCTTGTTTACCTTTCAGGATGTCTGAAAGTGATTTCAGGGCGCGGTTACCTTCGGTTTTAACAGCGTTTACTTTACGGGAGTTATCGAATAACGAATCCACAGCTTCCTGTAGCATACGTTTTTCGTTACGTAATATCACTTCCGGCGCTTTAATCTCGATCAAACGTTTCAAACGGTTGTTACGGATAATTACACGACGGTATAAATCATTTAAGTCTGAAGTTGCGAAACGGCCGCCTTCCAGTGGCACTAACGGACGCAGTTCAGGCGGGATAACCGGAACGATCTTCACGATCATCCACTCAGGGTTATTCTCGATACGGTTTTTTGAATCGCGGAACGCTTCAACAACCTGCAGGCGTTTTAAAGCCTCGTTTTTACGTTGCTGAGAAGTTTCGTTGGCCGCCTGATGGCGCAGATCATACGAAAGCTGATCCAGGTCAAGACGTTTCAACAATTCTTCAAGGGCTTCAGCACCCATTTTGGCAACAAATTTCTGCGGATCTTTGTCGTCAAGGTATTGGTTTTCCTTTGGTAAGGTATCCAATACGTCAAGGTATTCTTCCTCAGTCAGGAAATCCATGGCGTTGATGCCATCAGCTTCCTTAATACCTGGCTGGATAACTACATATCTTTCGTAGTAAATGATCAGGTCGAGCCTTTTGGTTGGTAAGCCTAACAGGTAACCAATTTTGTTTGGCAACGAACGGAAGTACCAGATGTGCGCAACAGGAACCACCAGGTTAATGTGGCCCATACGCTCACGACGTACTTTCTTCTCGGTTACTTCAACACCGCAGCGGTCGCAAACTATACCTTTGTAACGGATACGTTTGTATTTACCGCAATGGCACTCGTAATCTTTTACCGGACCGAAAATACGCTCGCAGAATAAGCCATCACGCTCAGGCTTGTAGGTCCTGTAGTTGATGGTTTCCGGTTTTAAAACTTCACCGCTTGAACGCTCCAGGATGGACTCAGGCGAGGCCAGGCTGATGGTAATGCTGGTAAAGTTACTTTTGATTTTATTATCCTTTTTGTAAGACATAGTCTCCTTTGTTTTTAATTATTGAAGGACTCAATTATTGATTTATTGATTGAGAGATCAAATCAATAATTCAATCCCTCAATAATTCAATAATTATTCTAAAGTGATATCCAAACCTAAGCCGCGAAGCTCGTGAACCAATACGTTGAATGATTCAGGAACTGAAGGCGTTGGCAGGTTCTCACCTTTAACAATAGCCTCATAAGTTTTGGCACGGCCAATAACGTCGTCAGATTTAACAGTCAATATTTCCTGCAGGATATTTGATGCACCGAATGCTTCGAGTGCCCAAACCTCCATCTCACCAAAACGCTGACCACCGAACTGTGCTTTACCGCCCAATGGCTGTTGTGTAATTAATGAGTACGGACCTATTGAACGTGCGTGCATCTTGTCATCAACCATGTGGCCCAGTTTCAGCATGTAGATGATACCTACTGTAGTTGGCTGGTCGAAACGCTCACCGGTTAAGCCATTGTGCAGATAAGTACGGCCTGATTCAGGTAAGCCGGCTTTTTTGATCCACTCTTCCACTTCGTCATGGCTTGCACCGTCGAAGATAGGAGTTGCGAATTTTACGCCCAGCTCTTTACCAGCCCAGCCCAATACGGTTTCGTATATCTGGCCAAGGTTCATACGTGAAGGTACACCCAGCGGGTTCAACACGATATCAACCGGTGTTCCGTCTTCAAGGAAAGGCATATCCTCGTCACGTACAATACGCGCAACGATACCTTTGTTACCGTGACGGCCTGCCATCTTATCACCCACTTTAAGCTTACGCTTTTTAGCGATGTAAACTTTAGCCATCTGTACGATACCTGATGGAAGCTCGTCACCTACACTGATCGCGAATTTATCACGACGGTAAGCGCCTAACTCCTCATTCACCTTAATACCGTAGTTATGCAGTAATATTTTGATCTGATCGTTCTTATCATCGTCTGTGGTCCATTTAGTTGGGTTAACACTTTCGTAGTTAAGATCGCTCAATATCTTCTGAGTGAATTTAACACCCTTCGGAACCAGCAGTTCTTTATAGTTATTGTAAACACCTTGCGAAGTTTTACCGTTTACTATTTCAAACAGCTTGTCAACAAGCGTACTTTTCAGTTCGCGGATCGCTTTTTCGTGTTTGTTGTCCAGTTTTTCCAACTGTGCTTTTTCTTCAGCCTTGGTGGTTTTTTTAGCACGTGAGAAAAGTTTGGTATCGATAACCACACCGCTTATTGAAGGCGGGGTTTTTAACGAAGCGTCTTTTACGTCACCTGCTTTGTCACCAAATATGGCGCGCAACAGTTTTTCTTCCGGTGAAGGATCAGACTCACCTTTTGGAGTGATCTTACCGATCAGGATATCGCCTTCCTTAACCTCGGCACCGATACGGATGATACCGTCTTCGTCAAGGTCTTTGGTAGCTTCTTCAGAAACGTTAGGGATATCCGGTGTCAGTTCCTCTTCACCGCGTTTAGTATCGCGCACTTCCAGTTCAAACTCTTCAACGTGAATTGACGTGAATATATCCTGTGAAACAACGCGCTCAGAGATTACGATCGCATCCTCAAAGTTGTAACCCTGCCAAGGCATGAAAGCCACTTTAAGGTTACGGCCCAGAGCAAGCTCGCCGTCCTGTGTTGCATAACCTTCGCAAAGCACCTGGCCCTTTTCAACCCTCTGGCCTTTTCTTACGATAGGTTTCAGGTTCATGGTAGTGCTCTGGTTGGTCTTTTTGAACTTGGTTAAGCGGTAGGATTTGCTGTCGCCGTCAAAAGAAACCAAACGGTCATTATCGTCACGGTCATATTTAATACGAATCTCATTAGCATCAACATACTCAACCACACCATTGCCTTCGGCATTGATCAGTGTACGTGAGTCTTTCGCCACACGACCTTCCAAACCAGTACCTACAATTGGCGATTCAGGACGCAGCAAAGGCACGGCCTGGCGTTGCATGTTCGATCCCATCAGCGCACGGTTAGCGTCATCATGTTCAAGGAACGGAATGAGCGAAGCCGCGATAGATGTGATCTGGTTTGGCGCGATGTCCATATAATCAAGCCTTTCAGGCTCGATAACCGGGAAGTCGCCCTCGAAACGTGCTTTTACACGCGGAGTAGCAAACTCACCCTTATCATCATACACTGCATTAGCCTGACCGATGGTTTTGCCATCTTCGTCTTCTGCAGAAAGATATACAACAGGTTCCTGAACCATCACTTTACCGTCAACCACACGTTTGTACGGAGTTTCGATAAAGCCCAGGTTATTGATCTTTGCGTGAACGCAAAGAGACGAGATCAGACCGATGTTCGGACCTTCAGGTGTCTCGATGGTACACAAACGGCCATAGTGGGTATAGTGAACGTCACGAACCTCGAAACCGGCACGCTCACGTGACAGACCGCCCGGACCTAAAGCTGAAAGACGGCGCTTGTGCGTGATCTCTGCCAATGGGTTGGTTTGGTCCATGAACTGTGACAGCTGATTGGTACCGAAGAACGAGTTGATCACTGACGACAGTGTACGCGCGTTGATCAGGTCGGTTGGGGTGAACACCTCGTTATCACGAATGTTCATACGCTCACGGATGGTACGGGCCATACGTGCCAAACCTACGCCGAACTGTGCATACAACTGCTCACCAACGGTACGTACACGACGGTTTGACAAGTGGTCGATATCATCCACCTCAGCCTTAGAGTTGATCAGTTTGATCAAATATTTAACTATGGCGATGATATCCTGCTTGGTCAATACCTTAGTATCGTCAGAAGTATCCAGTTTCAGTTTACGGTTGATGCGGTAACGGCCCACATCACCAAGGTCATATCGTTTATCAGAAAAGAACAGGCGGTCGATGATACCACGAGCGGTTTCCTCATCAGGTGGTTCGGCGTTACGCAACTGGCGGTAGATGTGTTCAACCGCTTCTTTTTCTGAGTTTGAAGTATCCTTTTGTAAGGTATTATATATAATGGTATAATCGCCGCTGGTTGCAGAATCTTCCTTGTTCAGGATGATGGTCTTCACACCTGCGTCGATGATCATATCAATATGGTCGTCCTCCAGAATGGTTTCACGCTCCAGGATGATCTCGTTACGATCGATAGATACCACTTCACCGGTATCCTCATCCACAAAGTCTTCAACCCATTTTTTAAGTACCCTTGCAGCCAGTTTACGGCCGATGTACTTTTTAAGGCCCGATTTGCTCACTTTTACTTCGTCGGCAAGTTCAAATAATTCCAGGATGTCTTTATCTGAATCATAACCGATAGCACGCAGCAAGGTAGTAACCGGGAATTTCTTCTTACGGTCGATGTACGCGTACATCACGTTATTAACGTCGGTAGCGAACTCGATCCATGAACCCTTGAACGGGATAACACGGGCCGAATACAGCTTGGTACCGTTAGTGTGGCGGCTTTGGCCAAAGAACACACCTGGCGAACGGTGCAATTGCGATACAATTACACGCTCGGCACCATTGATAACGAAAGTACCTTTTGGCGTCATGTAAGGGATGGTTCCCAGGTAAACGTCCTGCACTATCGTTTCAAAGTCTTCATGTTCCTCATCGTTACATGAAAGTTTGAGCTTGGCTTTCAAAGGCACGCTGTAAGTTAATCCGCGCTCGATACACTCTTGTATATCATAACGTGGCGGATCAATAAAGTAGTCAAGAAACTCTAATACGAAGATGTTCCTTGAGTCGGAGATCGGAAAGTTTTCAGCAAACACTTTAAACAAGCCTTCTTTGTGGCGGTTGTCTGAAGTAGTTTCCAACTGAAAAAATTCCTGGAAAGATTGCAACTGAACATCCAGAAAATCGGGGTAATCAATTACCTTCCGGCTGGTTGCAAAGTTTACTCTTTGATTTTGATTATTTGCCAAGGGATTATAATTTTAGATTTGAGATATGAGATTTGAGATTTGAGACAGTAAATGTCCATCTCAAATTTAACTTAATCTTAATTAAACAGACGTGAGCTCCGATGTTTATCGGGTAAGATGAGAGATTGTGAATTGAACTATCTTAAACAGTTCATCTCATATCTCAAATCTCGTATCTCACATCTAATTTCTATAAACAGCAATAGACCCCGACCAAAAACGGTCGGAGTCTTATGCTATTGTGTATCGGGGTTAAATTACTTAACCTCAACTACCGCTCCGGCTTCTTCTAATTGTTTTTTCAGAGACTCAGCTTCTTCTTTAGATACGCCAGTTTTAACTTCTTTTGGTGCACCGTCAACTAAGTCTTTAGCCTCTTTCAAACCAAGGCCGGTAAGGTCTTTTACTAATTTAACAACTGCCAATTTCTGACCGCCTGCTTCTTTCAGGATAACGTCAAATGCAGTTTGTTCTACAGCAGCTGGAGCAGCATCACCGCCGTCGCCAGCAGGAGCAGCAGCAACTGCAACAGCAGCAGCAGCAGGCTCAATGCCATACTCGTCTTTTAAAATCTGAGCTAATTCGTTTACTTCTTTTACTGTTAAGTTTACCAACTGTTCAGCAAACGCTTTTAAATCCGCCATTTTATTTAATTTTTACTTTTAATACTTGTGAATGTTTTTTACGAAACTCTTAGGTGTCCGTTAACCTCTTTCCTGTAATGTTTTAACAACGCCCGCCAGAATATTTCCGCCTGATTGCAGTGCAGAAACAACGTTTTTAGCAGGAGATTGCAGTAATCCGATGATCTCGCCAACCAACTGTTCCTTAGATTTCAAGTTAGCTAAGGTATCCAGCTGTTTATCGCCAACAAATATTGCTGAGTCAATGTAAGCTGCTTTTAATACCGGTTTATCACCTTTTTTCCTTAACTGTTTGATCAGTTTTGCCGGAGCTGAACTTGATTTTGAGAAAAGGAGTGCGGATGAACCTTTCAGCGCATCTTTCATTGGGCTGTAATCAGCGCCGATAGCTTCCATAGCTTTTTTAATTAAGCTATTTTTAGTTACCTGCATTACGATATCAGCCTGAAAGCATTGACGACGGATATCATTTACTTTTGCAACCGTTAGATCAGATGTATCGGTAATATAAAAATTACCGTTTTCTTTGATCTGCTCAGTAAGGGCTGCAACTAAGTCGATTTTTTCTTCTTTTGTCATGATTAGATTCCCGCTACTGATTTAGTTTCAATTTCAATTCCCGGCGACATGGTCGATGAGAGATGAATACTTTTAAAATATGTTCCTTTTGCTGCTGATGGTTTCAACTTTGAAATGGTTTGGATAACTTCCAAAGCATTTTCATATATCTTGTCAGCAGGGAAAGACACTTTTCCGATCGAAGCGTGTATGATACCGGTTTTGTCAACCTTGAAGTCGATCTTACCACCTTTTACGTCGGTAACAGCTTTACCAACTTCGGTAGTTACTGTGCCTGACTTAGGGTTAGGCATCAGGTTACGCGGACCTAAAATACGGCCCAAACGTCCTACCTTCGCCATAACACTTGGCATAGTGATAATGATATCAACATCAGTCCATCCGCCCTCGATTTTGGCAATATACTCATCCAAACCTACGTAATCAGCACCTGCATCTTTTGCTTCTTGCTCCTTGTCAGGAGTAACAAGCGCCAGTACACGTACAGTTTTACCGGTTCCATGAGGCAGGGTAGCAATACCGCGAACCATTTGATTGGCTTTACGCGGATCAACACCCAAACGCACATCAATATCAACAGATGAGTCAAATTTGGTAGTGGTTATTTCCTTTACCAATGCTGAAGCATCCTGCAATGTATACGATTTGTTAGCCTCAATTTTGGAGAGTGCCACTTTTTGATTTTTTGTTAATCTTGCCACTGTCTTAAACTGATTTGTGTAAATTAATTATTCCAGGGAGCTGTACCAGTTACGGTAATTCCCATACTGCGGGCAGTACCTGCCACCATTTTCATGGCTGATTCTACTGTGAACGCGTTAAGGTCAGTCATTTTATCTTTCGCAATGGTTTCAACCTGTCCCCAGTTCACGCTGCCAACTTTTTTACGGTTGGGCTCTGCTGAACCGCTTTTCAGACCGGTAGCCTCAAGCAACTGGATAGCTACAGGAGGGGTTTTGATGATAAAATCGAATGACTTGTCAACATAAACAGTAATAACTACCGGAAGCACTTTACCAGGTTTATCCTGAGTACGTGCGTTGAACTGCTTGCAGAACTCCATTATATTCACACCTTTTGCACCCAATGCTGGGCCAATTGGTGGTGATGGATTTGCAGCGCCGCCCTTCACCTGTAGTTTCACCATCGCACCGACTTCTTTTGCCATTTTTTAAAATTTAATTTTACTTAACGATGTTAGTAAGTGGAAGCTTTGTAACATTTATCTTTTGCTTAGATTTGAGAGGTGAGATATGAGACTGACTGTCTGCTCTTTTATCTCTCTTCAAAATCCAAACTATATCTTCAAATGATAATTGACTTGAGATGTCGTCTCACATCTCAAGCTCCTATCTAAAACTATTCTTTCTCTACCTGCATGTAATTCAATTCAAGCGGCGTACGGCGCCCGAATATCTTTACCATTACTTTCAGCTTTTTCTTTTCTTCGTTCACCTCTTCTATCACGCCGCTGAAACCGTTGAAAGGGCCGTCCATAACTTTTACATTCTCGCCTACATAGTACGGAACGTTCATCGTTTCGCCCTGGGTGGTCATTTCGTCAACCTTACCTAAAATACGGTTAACTTCTGACTGGCGCAGCGGAATAGCATTACCGGCTTTATCGCCTAAAAAGCCTATTACGCTGTTTATGTTTTTTATAATATGCTCAGTTTCACCATCAAGCGCTGCCTCGATAAGCACATAGCCAGGGAAGTAGTTACGTTCCTTGGCTATCTTTTTACCATCGCGCATCTGGTAATATTTCTCAACCGGAATGAGTATTTGCGGTATCTGTTCTGATATCCCCAAACGGTTCACTTCAGCCTCGATATATTGTTTTACTTTTTTTTCCTTACCACTGATGGCACGCACAACGTACCATTTTAGTTGATCACCCATATTTATAAATTAACCAAGTGAACTGTAAAATGCCTTAAGAATAGCGCCTATCAACTGATCCATACCCAATATAATAAGGGATATAATGATAGTTGCCACCAGCACTAATATGGTACTGCTCCAAAGTTCGCGCCAAGTTGGCCAGGTCGTTTTCTGGGTCAGCTCGATGTATGACTCTTTTAAATATTCACTTACGTTAGCCATATTGTGTTCTTCTCGTTTGGCACGGGAACAAGGATTCGAACCCTGATCAAAGGTTTTGGAGACCTCTATTCTACCATTGAACTATTCCCGTGTATGAAGCTAAAAGCATAAAGTCTGAAGCTGAACGCCTGACTTTATGCTTTATGCTTATTTTTTCGGAAAGCCTTATGCTTTTGGCTTTAAGCTTTCCGCTTTTATTATTTCAAAATTTCAGTTACCTGACCGGCACCTACTGTACGGCCACCTTCGCGGATAGCGAAACGCAGACCTTTTTCCATTGCGATAGCGTTGATCAGTTTTACACCGATAGTAACGTTATCACCTGGCATAACCATTTCTACACCTGGTTCAAGTGAAATTTCACCTGTTACGTCAGTTGTACGGAAATAGAACTGAGGACGGTATTTGTTGAAGAATGGAGTGTGACGGCCACCTTCTGCTTTTGACAATACGTAAACTTCAGCTTTGAAATCGGTGTGAGGAGTTACTGAACCTGGTTTACAGATAACCATACCACGACGGATATCGGTTTTCTCAATACCACGTAACAATAAACCTACGTTGTCACCAGCTTCACCACGGTCAAGGATCTTACGGAACATCTCAACACCAGTTACGGTTGATTTCAAGTTCTCAGCACCCATACCCAGGATATCTACAGGATCGCCAGAGTTGATTACACCACGCTCGATACGACCAGTTGCAACAGTACCACGACCAGTGATCGAGAATACGTCTTCAACTGGCATCAGGAACGGAAGGTCGGTCAGACGCGGAGGGATCGGAATGTAGCTATCTACTGCATTCATCAG
>JBQCIS010000010.1:0-5556 GCA_051953515.1 Mucilaginibacter sp. | reverse complement strand
ATCCTGTCATCCGCCATTCCGTAGTAAATATCAAACCTGTTGGGCTCACCAATATCATTTCGCTGGTCGATACCCGTTGGAAATACTACATTTGCCACTATGCCAACCTGTTCATCCTTACGTTCAGGGCTCATAATGGGCGTGGGTGAGCGATATAATATTTTACAAGGCTCGCCCTCTGCCATCACCATAATACCGGCAGAGTAAACAAGGCGCTTTTTGTTATCCCCTTTTTCTTCGGTTTCATGCACACCGTGATAAATGATCATCCAGCCTAAATGCGTCATAACCGGCGGGGTTCCGCAACCTATTTTTAATTGCTCCCACCCAGCTTGCGGCACTGCAAGCCGGTGATGCGAAGTAAAATTGGCATTTTTAGCCGGCTCGTGCATGCTGAGGTCAAACGGACAGTAAGATATCCAGATACTTTCGCGGTGCATGTCCATATCCCTTTCGTTGGTTTTATCGCCCCGCAATTCTTCCGGGCTTGTACCCGGGAATATCGGGCGGTGAATAATGCCCATCTGCATTTCGCCATCCGGGTTAGGTATCAGGGATGGAAAAACCGCCGAATCCTTATTGTCCACCCCCTCAAACTTAATATGCTTATAAGGCGCAAACCTTGCCAACCCTACCCTTTCCCAGTGGATCAGGTCGTTTGAGCGCGCTATAGCTATTCGTGGGCCATCGGAACCAAAGGCCACATAACTCATTACATAATGCTGCAGCGGCTCGGCATAAACCACGCGCGGGTCTTCGCAACCGCCACCGTCCGGGCGTTTTTCGTAGTCGGCCTCTGGCTCTAATGCAATACCCAGGCGTTCTACATCTACCGGATCGCCCGCTTCATTAAATATTACCCGTGCTATGCCTATCCGTGAATAATTTCCTTTAGCCACCATTCGGGGGAACAAGTATAAATGGCCATCCTTGCCGCGTACCGCCGCGGGGTTTAGTACCCCTTCAGCCTCCATCTCGTTATCCGGTTCGGGTTGCATAATGGTGCGCAGCCTTTCGAGCTTAAATTCAGCCATTGGCCTTCTCCTTATTCTTCTTCTTTTTCAGTTTAGGTTCCTTTCCGCCCAAACAAGCTATTATTGCCTCTATAACGCGTTTGGTTTCCTGAGGGTCGCGTACCTGAATACAATCAACGCCCGTTGTCATGGCCGGATGATCGTTCCCGCCGTCAAACAAGGCGTCACCTATAAATATCATCTCGCTTATTTTAATATCGAGCACTTCTTTCAGTTTGCGTATGCCGTAAGCCTTATCAATACCGGGGCGGGTAATATCAATTGACGTGGTGCCGCCCATCTGTACGGAAAAGCCTTTGAGCGACTTATCCAATATTTTCTTGATCTTTTTGCGCTTGGCGAATTTTGGATCCCACACCTTTTTTGCATTCAGCGGTGCGTTTTGCCCCAATGCCGAAAAAGTTATCTGCGTATTTCTGTCTTCAATCTGGTCGCCCCAGGTTTGGTTTACTTTGGTATGCGATTCCTTAATAGCCTCATCAAGTGATGTTACGATCTCTTTTTTCTGGTCAGATGTAAAGTTTTCGGCATACAGTTGCTTCCAGCCATGCTTGTACCTGAAAAACTTAGTACCGCACGTAGGTAATATTGATAAGTTTTTGAGGTGCTTATCATGAGTAAGATGCGACAGCACCTGTTTCTCAAATTGCGGCCAGTCGCCGCCCGAAATAATGGCTACCTTTACCGTATCGATCAGCCTGCTGAATATCGTAACCATCTCTTCATCTAAAGACGCTTTACTTTCAGCAAGGGTACCGTCGAGGTCAAATACTATTAACTTTTTCAATTGGGTCAATTATAATTGGTTATCAACCTAACAAGATACGATTATTTTAGTTTGCTTTTGGCGGAATGGTAGCCTCCAGCAAAGTAATCTCGCCCTGGGGCAAAACAGTTACCGAAGCAACCGACGCCGGGAGCAACATTACGTCTCCCCGTTTTAATGTGCAGGTTGCACTTTCATATTGTATTTGCGCCACACCGTGTGTGCATACTAATATACGCGGCTCGTCTCCTGTATCAATATCAAACTTCAATACAGTACAAATGCATTCCAGTTTAAAGTGTTCGTTATTAAAAAGTTCTTCACGTTTTACCGGTGCGCCGGTTTCCGGCACCGGCGTTACCGGCCCTACATTGGTAATAGCAAAATCGATACAGGCAATGGCTTTATCTATCTGCAATTCTCGCGGCCGGCCTGTTTTTTCATCAATGCGGTTCCAGTCGTACAAGCGGTAAGTAGTATCACTATTCTCCTGTATTTCAAAAACAACCACATCAGCCAGCGTGTGCACTGTACCCGAATGAATGAATACGGCATCGCCTATTTTAGGCGTAAAGCAATGCACGTATTTGTCAACTTTATTTTCCTCGAGCGCTTTACGGAGCACCGTTTCATCGGTACCCGGCTCAAGGCCTGCATAAATAAGACTTTTGGCACCTGTTTCCAGCACAACCCAGGCTTCCGTTTTACCCGTATCGCCTTTAGGTATGTATTTTTTTTGATCGTCTGACGGATGTACCTGTACCGACAGCACTTCTCGCGCATCCAGGAATTTTAACAACAAAGGGAAGCGCTCATACATGCCGGCATGTATGCCCATCAACGCTTTTTGTTCATGTTTAAACAGTTCAGACAGGGTTTTGCCTTTCAATTTACCATTAGTTACCTCGCTGGCATGGTCATCACGATCACTTAATATCCAGGCCTCGCCTACCGGCCCCTCTGGTAAAGGCTCAGAGAGCAAATTAGACAACCGGCGACCGCCCCACAACCGGTACTGATAGATAGGTTTGAATAACAGTGGATATAATGCTGTTTGATTCATGACAGATAGCTTATTAACGAATTAACATGAGCAGCGCAATTATGTTGACGCATTGCAGAAATAATACAATAAAATTACCCGCTAAGCTGTTAAACCTTTTACAGCAAATCCTGTCTATTTTCATATCAGCATAGTTTTTGCTGAATAACTGTATTTAGATTATGAAAAGGTTATATAGAAATTTGATTTTTTTTAGCTTAAGCGGATTAATATGTCTGTTTTTTGCTATTCCCGCTAATGCTCAGCATGGTGGTGGCGGAGGCTTCCATGGCGGCGGCGGTGGCGGTGGCGGTGGCTTCCATGGCGGCGGCGGCGGTGGTGGTTTCCATGGCGGGGGCGGCGGTGGCTTCCACGGTTTTAGCGGCGGTGGCCATACTGCTTTCCAGGGAGGTGGCCGTAGCTTTGCTGCGCCTAACCGTGGCTTTTCGGGTCGTAGTTTTGCTGCACCTAACCGCGGCTTTTCGGGCCGTAGCTTTGCTGCACCTAACCGTGGCTATTCGGGCCGCAGTTTTGCTGCGCCAAACCATGGTTATTCAGGCCGTGCTTTTTCTGCTCCCTACAGCAGAGGCTATTCAGGCCACGGCTTTGCGGGCCGATCGAGCGTAAACGCCTATCGTAGTGGCGGTTTCCGTGGCGGCGCAGGCTTTCATTCGGGCGTAGGCTATCGTGGTATCTACCATGGCGGATACGCTATACATGGCGGATTTCACGGCTTTGGCTACCGCGGCCGTTACGGATATTATGGCTACAGGGGCTACGGCTGGCATAACTGGTTCCATACAGGAGGCTATTATTACAATCATGGCTTTTACGGCAGTCTTTATTGGCCGCGTATAGGTTTTGCAGTGGATTGGTTACCTTATGGGTATTATCCGTTCTGGTGGGGCGATTACCAATACTACTACAGCAATGGCTACTTTTATACCTATAATAATGACGAATATACTGTTGTAGAGCCTCCCGTTGGTGCAGAGGTTACCAATCTGCCCTCAAATGCACAATCTATTGTGATAAACGGCCAGCAGTTTTATGAAGCAAACGGGGTATATTATATTGCAGTAACTAAAGATGACGGTACACTGGTTTACCAGGTTGCCGGTAAAGACGGCGAGTTAAACACCGACCAAAGCGGCGAATATGCACCAGATAATGGCGGCCAGCAGTATGCACCCGCTCCAAGTGATAATTATGACCAGGGAAGCAGTGCGGCACCATCTGACAATGGCGCTACCGACAGGGCGAACGTTCATATAGGCGATGTTGTACAAAGCCTGCCTCCTGACTCGCGCGGTGTTACTGTAAACGGCACACGCATGTTTGTAACCCCCGATGATGTTTATTACCAGGCTACTACTGATAACAATGGCAACAAGGCATATAAAATTGTAGGCTTACCTTCTGAAGCACCGCAATAAATTAAAATCAATATATATTCATAAAAGAGTGGGCTGATCAGTTCACTCTTTTTTTGTTTGCTATTTTTCCTGCTACGTTTTCTTTTTTATCATTAGGTTTATATTTTAGATAACCATAACGTTTCACTAACGTTATAGCCATTAATAACAAACCACTAATAACATTATGAATACCCATCCAATCCCCGAGAATGAGATGGACAGGCTTAACGACCTGGCTGACTATGATCTGGATTATTCAAATCTTAACGAAAACTTTAAAGATCTGGCAAAACTGGCCGCGAAAATTGCAGGCACTTCGGTTTCGCTGGTTAATCTTATCGATTCGTTTACACAATGGTCTGTATCAAACTATGGATTAGAAATTGACCAGATGCCGCGGGAGGAGTCTGTATGCCAGTACACCATTATGGGCGATAAACATTTTGAAGTGGAAGATCTTTCTGTTGACAGCCGTTTTAAAGACAGACCGTATGTGGCGAATGAACCTAATTTACGCTATTACTATGGAGTGCCTTTAAAAAGCGAAAATGGCAATAACCTGGGTGCATTGTGTGTGATGGATAAAAAAGTGCGCGGGATAAGCCCTGAAAAAATGGAAATGCTGAAGATCATTGCCGACGAAATTGTAAACAGACTAAAAACCTACAAAGCTATAGATAGCCTGCGCAGTAAATTACTGGAAGCAAACGAAACCAAAAAGAAAGTTGCACATGACATACGCGGCCCGTTAGGCGGTATAATTGGCCTGGCACAGGTAATAAGCGAACAGGGAAAAGAAAACCAGATTGATGAAGTGCTGGAATTTATTAACCTGATACACAAGAGCGGACGCTCTATTTTAGATCTTGCTGATGAGATATTAAGTGACGACAGGACTCAAACGCTTAGGTCAGATGAATTTAATCTGAATATTTTTAAAGATAAGCTCGAAAAACTGTATGCGCCGCAAGCACGTAATAAAAACATAACCTTTGTTGTTACTATTACGCCGATATCAGCTCATATTGCTTTCTCCAAAAATAAACTACTGCAAATAACCGGCAATCTGATCTCCAATGCGTTGAAATTCACACCAAAAGATGGCAAGGTAACAGTTGACCTGAACCTGGAGGTTGATAACGGGCAGCGAAATCTTTTGCGTATCAAAGTAACAGACACAGGCGTAGGGTTAAATAAGGCATCGATAGACAAGCTACTGAAAGGAACTGCAACGTCAACCGATGGCACGGGCGGCGAACAAGGCTATGGCTTTGGCATGGCATTGGTAAAACGGCT
>JBQCIS010000009.1:0-8078 GCA_051953515.1 Mucilaginibacter sp. | reverse complement strand
GGCCCCTATTCAACAAGCACTGAATAAATATTGCATACCACGCCTTTCCAACAGTACCGAACTAATGATCTCAGACCTGGGCTTTAACGCCGAGCTTATGGGCACCGCGGTGTTGGTGATGGAAAACTTCGACAAAGACATTAAAAATCAATTAATCATAACCAACAAACCAGTAAGTATGGATAAAAACAGCAAAAACTAAACACACCAACAAACTCATTAACACTAAACTAATTCAAATCAAAAAATGAAAAAATTATTACCAATCTTATTGGTGCCTTGTATTGCATTTGGGGCCAACAGCCGCTCCCATGCCTATAAGGCCCACGCCACCGAAACAGGCATAAGCTTTAATGTGGCAAACGCGGGCCCGGTATCGGGTACCGTAAAGGATGAAACAGGCGCGGCACTCCCCGGTGTTTCAGTAACCATAAAGGGTACCAACAATGGTACACAAACCGATGTTAACGGCCATTTCAGGTTAAATGCAAAACCTGGTGATGTGCTTGTATTCACCTATGTAGGTTACAATATAAAAGAGGTTACCGTAGGCAGCAGCGCCAACTATGAAGTATCGCTGACACCGAACGGCAAAAACCTTAATGAAGTGGTTGTGACTGCGCTGGGTGTTAAACGCTCAGAACAATCATTGACATACGCTAACCAGGTGGTAAACAGCAACGCGCTGAATACCGTAAAGAGTGATAACGTTGTAAATTCGCTTAATGGCCGTGTTGCCGGCGTTACTATAGCCCCCAGTTCCTCTGGTGTTGGTGGGTCTTCAAAGGTAATTCTGCGCGGCAGCAAAAGTTTCGCGGGCACTAACGCACCTCTTTATGTAATAGATGGTGTGCCCATTACCAATAATTCCAACGCTAACGGACAACCTAACAGCACATACGGCGGTTCGCCAGATGGTGGTGACGGTATCTCGAACCTAAACCCGGACGACATTGAAAGCATGACCGTGCTTGAAGGCGCTTCGGCAGCAGCACTTTACGGTAGCCAGGCTGCAAATGGTGTTATATTAGTTACCACTAAGAAAGGTAAAGCCGGTAAAACCGAAATTAATTTCTCATCATCTTATACCGACGATGCTATTTCATACAAACCAACTTTCCAAAACGAGTATGGCGAAACGCCAAACGGCAATCAGAGCTGGGGCCCTAAAATAGCAACTCCAACATCAGAAGATAACTTAGCTCAATATTATCAGCACGGAAACAACTTCACTAACGCCATTAACCTTTCAGGCGGCTCTGAGATTGCGCAAACTTATTTCTCTTACGCAAATACTTACGCTACGGGCGTACAACCAACTAACAGCTTAAAACGTAACAACTTCGCGTTTAGAGAAATAGCACATTTTTTAAACAACAAATTAACTGTTGACGTAAACACCCAATACATTAATCAAAAGGTATTTAATACGCCAGGGGAAGGCTTCTATTTTAACACGTTACCAGGACTGTATCTTTTTCCAAGAGGCGTTAATATAACTCCATACAAAACCAACTATGGAATACCTCAGCCTGCAAGAAATGGCCTGCCTACACAAAACTGGATAGCTAATGAGGACATTCAGCAGAACCCATGGTGGATACTTAATAATAACATTAATTTATCGAACCGTGATCGTTTAATCATTAACTCAAGTGTAAAATATGATTTTACAGACTGGCTAAGTCTACAGGTACGTGGTAACGTTGACAGAACTGCCGATACCTACCAACAAGATCTGGCTTCGGGCACAAACCCAGTATTAACCCAGGGCGACAATGGATCATTTGACCGAAGCGTACAAACAGTAACCCAAACATACGGCGACGCTATATTGAACTTTAAAGTACCGATGAAATCGGATTTTAAGATTGACGGTTTACTTGGCGCCAGTATCACAGATGACAATACTGTAGGGCAAAACTTTGGTCAGGGAACAGGTCTTTTAATACCAAATGTATTTGAAGAACAGAATGTACTTACTTCAGGAACCAGTAATGTAACCGACCTTCCTGCAAACCATAGCCAGATTCAATCAATTTTCGGAAGTTTAAACTTATCGTATAAAAACTGGATATATCTTACGCTGACTGATAGGAATGACTGGTCTTCGACCCTTTCGTTTACCAACAAAGATAGCTATTCATATCCTTCGGTAGGTTTATCGCTGGTATTGAGCGATATGACGAAACTACCTGATTTTATTTCTTACGCTAAAGTACGTGGTTCATATGCAGAAGTTGCTACAACGGTTCCAACATACCTTACCAACCTAACAAGTGCTAATGGTGGTGGTGGTGTTACATTGGTTAACCCTGTACCCGGTCCTAACCTTAAACCAACCAACACTAAATCTTATGAAGCCGGCGCCGACCTCCGGTTCTTTGACAACAGGCTAACATTTGATTATACATGGTACAAATCAAACAGTTATAACCAATTTATACAATACACTCCTGGCGCCGGATCAATATACACTGTGGGTTATATTAATGCCGGTAACATTGAGAACACTGGTATGGAGATTAAAGTAGGTTATGATATTGCCAGAACCCATGACTTTGGCTGGAATAGCGCATTTAATTACTCTTACAATAAAAACAAGATTATTCAACTTAATCCGGCCGACCCTACAGCAATCATACAGCTTACCGGCGCAGGTGCAAATGCTTACGAATCTGTACTGCAAGCAGGTGGCTCATATGGCGATATATGGGGCGTTAAATTTGAAAGAAATGCTTCAGGCCAGATCATGGTAGGCGCTAACGGCGCACCTATAAACAGTGGTCAATTCCAAAAAGTTGGTAATCCGAATCCAAAATTCCAAATGGGTTGGGAAAATACTTTCCATTACAAAAAATTCTCTCTTGATTTCTTAGTTGACGGAAAATTCGGCGGCCAGGTATTATCTATGACAGAAATGCTGATGGACAGCTATGGCGTATCACCTGCAACTGCAGCAGCGCGTGATGCAGGCGGTGTAACCGTAAATGCTGTCGACCCGAACGGCAGCGCGGTAACCAAGGTAGATGCGCAAACCTGGTATTCGAGCCAGGGTGGCCGCTCAGGCATTGCCGAACCTTATATGTACAGCGCAACTGTAGTAAGACTTAGGTCAGCTGCTTTAGGCTACACATGGCCGGTTACTAACAGTGTTGTAAAAAGCGTTAGATTCTCCATCATTGGTGGCAATCTGATTTATTTCTACAAAAAGGCGCCTTACGATCCTGAGATCACGATGTCAACGGCAAACGGTTTAGGTGGTGTTGACGTATTTAATCAGCCAACCACAAGAAGGGTTGGTGCACAATTGAATGTTTCATTTTAACAAGCAATAGCTAATATTAAAAGTATTGTAATGAAAAAGATAACTTTTTTAAACGACAGATCGATCGGGATCGCCACTTTAAGTAAGTGGACCCTGATTGCGGCATGTTTTATTTTATTGGGCGGATGTACCAAAAATTTCAAAAACATGAATACCAGTAATGCTGGTATAACTAAAGACCAACTGTTAGCTGACTTCAACTTCATCGGCCAATATTATCCAGCTATACAACAGCATATTTTTGGTGAAGAAGGCGATTATCAGCTCACTCAGAACCTTAACTCCGATTGCTACGCCGGCTACTATATGTCGCCTGACCCATTCAGGGGTAACATTAATAACCAAAGCTATGCATTGGTTGATGGCTGGAACTCTGATGTTTTCGGTATGGCGTACGGTCAGGTTATGGGGCCTATTACCGTTAACCTGAAAAGTGCAGCACGTACTGCCTACCCCCATTTCTGGGCTATTGCCCTGATCCTGGAAGTACAGGCAATGAGCAGGGTGACCGATTATTACGGGCCGATCCCTTATACTAAAGAGGGAACTGCAGGTGCGACAACTCCGTATGATTCGCAGCAAACTGTGTATAACACTTTTTTCCTGCAACTGGATACGGCAGTAGCTAACCTTGCTGCATATACCAAACAATATCCGGGGCTTAAACCTTTCGCCAAATTCGACATGGTTTATGGCGGTGATTATACTCAATGGATAAAATATGCCAACTCGCTGCGTTTGAGACTGGCGATGCATATCGTGAACGTTGACCCAACAACTGCAAAATCACAGGCCTTAAAAGCAATCAATGACCCAGGAGGCTTAATTTTAACTAATGCAGATAATGCTGCTATAAATGGCATATTATCTTATCATAACCCCATCTGGTGGATAGGAACAAGCTGGACCGACTTGTGCGTTGGCGCATCATTAACCTCTTACCTGAATGGTTATAAAGATCCGCGCGAAGCAAAAATGCTTTCTCCAGCTTCGGCACCATCAAGTATTGCAGGTCAATATGTAGGTATTCGTGCAGGCACACCGGTTGGTGGCAAGCCTATGTATGATGGATATTCACAACCAAACTACAATGTGATATCTGAATACAGCCCAATGATACTGATCAACGCTGCCGAAGTTTGGTTCCTGAAAGCAGAAGCCGCTTTAAGAGGCTGGACAACTGAAAGCGCTCAAACCGATTATGAATCAGGCGTAACCGCTTCTTTTGCACAATGGGGTGCATCAGTTGGCAATTATTTAAGTGATAATACCAGTACACAGGCAGATTATGTAGATCCATTAACGCCAACGGCAGGTACAGCCAATGCAAGTATAAAGGCAATATCCAGCATAACAATCGCCTGGAACCCAACTGCTACCAATGAGCAGAACCTGGAACGTATCATTACTCAAAAATGGATAGCTAACTTCCCTTCAGGCGGATGGGAATCATGGACCGAGTATCGCCGTACAGGTTATCCAAGATTATTTCCTGTAGTAGTGAACAACAGTGGCGGAACTATCAGCACATCATTGCAAATCCGCAGGTTAGCTTACCCGTCAAGTGAGTACACCAGCAACAAAGCAAATGTAACTGCGGCCGTAGCTACACTGGGCGGCCCTGACAATGGCGGCACACCTGTTTGGTGGGATACCAATAAAGGGCAAGCAGTCCCAAAGAACTTTTAACTACCTGTACCTTAATACAATATATCCGATTTAACATGAAAAAGACCTCTTGTAATTGCAAGGGGTCTTTTTAAACACTTCTTAAATAATTTTAAAAAGTGTTTTTATATTATGAAAATTATTTATTAAGTTTGTTAGAGATTATAACACTAATCAAATGGCATTTACAGCCGGATTTTTAACAATACCAGTAAACGATAAATTATATGGCCTTGAATATTTACCGGGCCATACAACAAAAATATTTGCAAAAACCGGAGTGATTTTCCGCTTGTACCGTTCGCCGCAGGAACTGCACAACGAAACATTTTCCGGAATTTGCAATTGGTTGATTTAGGTTGCTTGAAATCCCCGCCATCGGCGGGGGTTTTTTATAACCAATAATTTATGCAATCGTTTGCGCATTATTATGCGCCTTTTACCATATATTGTTATACAAAAGGCTGTTAATTTTGCTACACATTAATATAAACTATGGCAAGACTAAACTTACTTGAAGAAACCCGTTACGAAAAACTACCCGTTACCGTTTATAAGAATCAGAAGGAAGCATCGCTGGCGGTAGCCAACCGTATTGCGTCGCTCATTCGCAGAAAAGCCGAGAAAGGGGAAAAAGCGGTGCTTGGCCTGGCAACAGGCGTTACGCCTATCGGTGTATATGCCGAACTGGTTCGCCAGCACAGGGAAGAAGGGTTGAGTTTTGCAAATGTGATCACCTTTAACCTCGACGAGTATTATCCCATGAAGCCAACCGCTGTACAAAGCTACGTTACCTTCATGAATGAAAATCTTTTCAACCATATTGATATCAACCGCAGCAACATCCATATTCCGGATGGCACGCTTCCGCAGGAAGATATCGCCGCGTTTTGTTTAAACTATGAAAAACAGATAACCGACCTCGGCGGTCTCGACCTTCAGATATTAGGTATCGGTCGTACCGGTCACATCGGTTTTAACGAACCGGGGTCGGCACCAAACTCAGGTACGCGCCTGGTTACTTTGGATGACCTTACCCGAAGCGACGCTTCACGCGATTTCGGGGGCAAGCAGAATGTGCCAACCAAGGCCATCACCATGGGCATAGGCACCATCTTTAAAGCCCGTGAGATCATACTGATGGCCTGGAGCCAAAAGAAAGCCCCAATTATCAAAAAGGCAGTTGAAGGTGAAATATCAGGTGATGTGCCTGCTACTTACCTGCAGTTGTCTGATCATGTAGACTTTGTTCTGGACGCGGGTGCAGCATCAGCGCTTACCCGTTTTGATACGCCATGGCTGGTAAAAGATTGCATCTGGGATAACGCCCTGAAAAAGAAAGCGGTGATCTGGCTGGCAACCACCATCCATAAACCTATATTAAAGCTCACCGAGGAAGATTATAACAACCACGGCATGGCGCAGCTTGCTGTTGAGCAGGGCCCGGTTTACCAGATCAACATCGATATATTTAACCAGGTACAGCATACCATCACCGGCTGGCCGGGCGGCAAGCCAAATTCTGATGATTCGCAAAGGCCCGAAAGGTCATTGCCCGCTAAAAAGCGCTCGATCATTTTTTCTCCGCATCCGGATGACGATGTAATATCCATGGGCGGTACTTTCATCCGCCTGGTGGATCAGGGTCATGATGTACATGTGGCTTATCAAACTTCGGGCAACACCGCTGTTTGGGATGATGATGTACTTCGCTACATGGAATTTGCTATCGACTTTAACCACAGTATCGGCGAAGATAATTCGCACCTGAAAAGGCTTTATGCAGACATGCGTGCGTTTATCGCCCAAAAACAGCCCAACCAGATAGACACACAGGAAATACTGAATGTAAAAGGCTTTATCCGCAAAACAGAAGCTATTTCGGGCGCACGTTATGCCGGTTTGAAAGATGACCACATTCACTTTATGGCCTTACCTTTCTATGAAACCGGCAAAACCAAAAAGAACTCGGTTGGCGAGGAAGATGTAAAGCTAACTATGGAATTACTCCAAAGCGTAAAACCGCATCAGGTTTTTACAGCAGGTGATTTTGCCGATCCGCATGGTACCCACATTGTTTGCTTTAACATTATTATAGAAGCATTACGCAGGCTAAGACAAACTGAAGATTGGGTAAAAGACTGCTGGGTATGGATGTATCGCGGTGCATGGTTTGAATTTGAAACCTGGGAAATAGAAATGGCTGTACCGCTTTCGCCGGATGAAGTACTGCGTAAACGTGCTGCTATATTTAAGCACCAAAGCCAGAAGGATACCCCTGTATTCCCGGGTGATGACCCACGCGAATTTTGGGTACGCGCCGAAGACCGCAACCGCGAAACCGCCCGCTGCTATGACGAACTTGGTTTAGCCGAATACGCAGCGATGGAAGCGTTTGTGCGCTATAAATTTTAACCGTTTTTTATAATAATAGATAATTGAGTTAATTGATCAAGCGTCATGTGATTCGTCACATGGCGCTTCTTTTTTTAAGGAAAACAATTCTGCCGGCTTAAGCTATCTTGCTATTTACAATTTCTATTATTTCCTTTTCAAGCGCGATTGCCTGCTGTTCCAACGTCTCGCCTTTAGCAATCACATCTGCAGTATAAGCCTTATCCTTGTATCCTGAAGCATTTATTTTCACATTCATAAATGCACCTAAAACAGCAGTACGGGCACAAAGTGCGGCCACGCCTGCATCAGTTACCGAGTTTGGATTGCCTGTTTCGACCATTGCTTTTATTACTTGCATACTGTCATGCGCCAGTTGCATTACCTTAAAAGGAACTTCAATGGCATATCTGGTAGCTTCCTGTATGGCTTTGTCGCGTACGGTCTTCTCCTCATCTGTTGATTTAGGCAAGCCGAACGATTGCATTATCTTATTAAAAGCGGCGGTGTCCAGATCAACCAGTTTTAATAGTTCATCTTTAAAATATTGCCCTTTTTCGGCCCAGGTACTGAACTCTTCCCACCTATCATCCCAACCCGTCTTGTGTGAAGATAGGTTAGCTACCATCGTGGCCAGTGAGGCGCCTAACGAACCTACATAGGCCGAAATAGAACCGCCACCCGGTGC
>JBQCIS010000008.1:0-17130 GCA_051953515.1 Mucilaginibacter sp. | reverse complement strand
ACAGCCTGCATGGCGAAATGGAAATTTATTCAGAGTCGGGCAATGGCGCTGCTTTCCAGGTAAATTTGCCACAGGCATAAAAGCTGATTGCAATTAAAACAATAAAAAAGGAGCGGCTAAATGGCTGCTCCTTTCTTTTACCCTATTATTTCGTATAAAATTAACCTTTTACGCTTTTTTTAGCTGGTGTTAAAGGCAATACGATGATAGCGATTAATGCTGCGATTTCTAATACAACTAACATAACTTTAATTTTTTGAATAAGTGATTTAATGCAATTTATTATTAGAAAACCAATTACTCTTTCAATTCTCCTGATCGTTGCGATCCAGGCTTAGGTTGCAAGAACAATCCTGTAGTTTTCCGGTTGGGATTGAGCGAAAAATATGCCATCCTAAAAACCCAGGATTTTCCCAGCAAAAACCGAAAAATTGATTTGGAAAAAAGCTGTAAAACGCACTAAAAATTGGCATCAAACAGATAAAAAGTCTGCTTTTTAGTAATATTTATTCAAAAATCTGGTTCCAAAACTTTAAAAAAAGCTATTTCGAAGAAAAATTTGATTTCATATCAGCCAAATTGCCTTAAAAAAGACAAAATTAAATTTGAGATATTTTTGAAAAATTGCCACCCCGAATTCATCTCCTACCAGACCGCAAAAAATCCAAATCATTCATTTGCAGCAAAACAAATGCATGTAATACTTGCAAACATGCTATCAAAAGCAATCGAAAAAAAATTTAATGCCATTATGACATACACATGGCACGTGGCACAAAAGTGACATTTTGGCTTAATTTTTTCTGCCAAAACCCCTAAAAAGAACGCTTTTACGAAGAAAACAAACCAATAACAACTCTAAACCCACTTATACGGGGTATGCCAATTCAATTTTTTAATTACAAAGCGCTAAAAATTGTTATTGTATTAAAATATTGGCAATTTTTTGTAATACCGTTAAAATCAAACGTAAAGCCAGTAGGTTTACTGGCTGCTATTCTGCATCTTCATCAATCACCAGCATACTCCAACCCTTGCTGCCGGCATTGCTAAGCTGCTTTTTCTTGTTGTCCATAATCTTTTTAATACGCGTACTGTAGGCCCAGCAAGTGCTCTGTCGGATAGCAACTATTTCAGACAACTTATGCGATGATATTTTCCCTTTTGTAGAGTACATTAAAAATATCATATAGAAGGCTTTATTGATAGGTATACGGGTATTTTGTAACAGTGTATAAGCAATAACCGACTCCTCATAACCGCACTTCGAACAACGGCGGCTATAGGGCAAATGCCCGTTACTGTAATTTGAATTTGAGCACTTACGGCACGAATACCCTTTATCCCATTTCAGATCCGACAAGAATTTGAAACACGTTTCCCTGTCGGGATATATCTTACTAAATTCCTCAAAATCAACCGTTGCAGACATTACACGGTCATGCGTTACCTTTTCTATGTTAGTATGCAGCGTGATGTTGTCGTTCTCCAGCAGAACATTTATGCGCGATATCTCTTCGGCCTGTTCTTTCAGCAGCACATTTACGGAGCGCAACTCCTCATTTTGCTCGGCGATCACTTGCGATTTTTCGAGCAACTCGCGGGTACGTTCGCGCACCTGTTCTTCCAGCTGGCGATTGATATTATCTTTCAGCTCCTCATTCTGCTTCATTTGCCGAATAATGCGGCGCTGTGCATAGTCCTTTTTCTTTTTCAGGATACGCACCTTTTCAGCAATGGCGAAGGAGATGAACAACATTTCCATAATGAAACAAAAGCTCATGCTATAGTGCGTAAGCGGGCCAAAGCCAAGCTTGGATGTAGATTCCAGCACCTTTATAATAAAGCCCAGAAACAGAAAGCTATAACCAACCACAAAAAAACGCGCAGGCCAATAGCCTTTGTTAAGCACATAATAACCTGTATAGCAGGCCACCAGCAATGGTACAATCTCAACAATACGGTAATTGAACCATGAATTATTGACTGTTAAACATAAAATAAAGAATATAGTGCGCAAGGCTATCACGCCCCATATCACACGGTTTAGTACCGGCGCTTTTGCCTTTACATACAGCAGGCTACGGGTAAAAAGCATACCGAACACGCTGGCAAAAAATAAGGCTATACCATAAGCATACTGATTCCAGAAAGGCGAATTTGGCCAGAGGTACTGGTAGGCCACACCATCGGTACACATTTCGTATAACCCGATACTCAGGTTATACATGATATAATACAAGTACTGTGTTTGCCTGATGGCAAAAAACATCATCAGGTTGTACAGACCGAATACCAGCAGCATTCCATAAAAAACACCGAAAAAGAAATACTCATCCAGCGCGTAATGAATAAACCAGCCGACAGACTTTAATACCACAATAACATTGGTAGGCAAATGCGAACGTACCCTTATATAATAGGTATGCGTTCCGTAAAGGTTCTTATCAATGCGGATAGTGAAGTTCTTATGCTGGTAAAGCCGCTCATTGAAGTGGAACTTGCTGCCAAATTCTGCCACTGTATATACTGCATCATTGGCATCGGGCGAATAAACCGTTATATCATCGATGGTTTGATCATAAAATTCAATAACAAAATCACCTTTACTTTGCCGGGGATGATTTATTGTGATGCGGTACCAATAGCTGGTATGCGCATCGGATGTTGTAGGATAAAGGCCGCTTTTTTGAAACTTTGCTGCGTATTGAGGTTGTTGAATGTCATTGAAAGTCAGCTTGCCGGTAGGGTCTGCAAAATGAACGATCTCGTTGTACGAAAAAGGGTGTTGTGTAATGGTATCATTTAGCATTACAGGCTGTTGTGCACGCGCCTGGTAAAATGCACAGACAAAAAAAAGACTAATAAAAAGCAGCCTCAGTAAATATTTCAACATAGTAAAAAATGGGTATTAGCCCTATCCCGCACACTTATTTACAGGGAATAATTGGTTTATTGCTTATGCAATATAAGCAGTTTCGCTACAACAAATATAGGGGTTAGATTATTTTTTTACAGACAAGCCTAATGCTTCAATATACCCTGTGTTTGGTGTACAATTTTCAAACTTACTGTTCTCGATCAAATCATACAGCGATTTTTTAACCTGTTCGCGGTTTGACGGGGCCGCTTTACGAATCTGCTCAAAACCCATGCGTGGCTTCTCGGTATAGTTAATCACGGTATCGTAATTCATTGGTCGGGCAAAGGTTACAATACCCGCCTTGTTATCCATCTTTTTATAAGGCCAGTAAGTCCAGCCGATGCGGTCGGCCTCCAAGGTTTTGCGGAAGGCGGCTACCCACTCGTCGTTATTCTCGCCGGTTTCGCCGCAATAAATGGGCACATTGTATTTATCCCGATAATCGAGGTATTCCTGTATGATTTCATTACCGGTGGTTTTAGTCCAATACTTATGGAAGGTATAAACTGCCTTTGAATCAAAAGGTTTACCAAACATGTGCATATTGCTATCCCACTGTGCACCACCTAATATCACAATATGGTTTTTATCAACCGTACGCACAGCTTTGGTAAGTTCTTTATAGAACGGTTCCAGGTATGGGTTCAGTTCCTCTTTATTAAAATAATGCGCTATTGGCTCATTTAACAAGTCATATCCTAATATGGCCGGATTATTTTTGTAGTGATCAGCAATCCGTGTCCAAACTTTAATGGTCAGTTCGCGACTACCGGTATTCTGAAACAGGAACGGATAACCATAACCGTCGTCAATATTATCTCCGGTTTGGCCACCTGGTGCAGCATGCATATCCAATATCACATAAATGCCTTCTTCGCGGCACCATGCCACAACCTTATCCAGTAATTCAAAACCCCTGTTAGGGTTATTTTCGCCAAGGTAATCCTCGTAAGTGAACAATTTATAGTTGAACGGGATACGAATAGTGTTCATCCCTGTTGCTTTCAGGAAATGAATATCGGCTTTGGTAACATAAGTATCCAGGTATTTCTTCCAGAATGCCCTTGTTGCATCCGGGCCGATCATCTCCATAAACGCCTCATTAATGAGCTTTGGCGAATTGATATTGGTAAATTTAAACATATACCCTTCAGGTATAAGCCAGTTACCGATATTGGTGCCGCGCATCAGGAACGGCTTACCATCAGTACCTATAATATCCTTCCCTTTAACTGAAATGAATTTTACAGACTGCGCCATTAGCACAGCGTGTGTTAGCAATATTACAGCTATTACAGTAAGTAATTTTCTTCTCATGGTGATGATATTGTTGCAGCGTTTAGTTTGTCTGTAATTTGTTTGTCTTTTTAAAGTTATTAATAACCGCCTGCGTTGCATCCTTATAAATTGCAATGTGATGGGTACGCACCAGATACGGAACTGCTCTGCCTTTGCCCGAAGTTTGTACCGCTATTACACTTGACGAGCGTGCTGGCATGTGGCAATCAATACAATTGGTTTTAATCACACCACCAAGTTGCTGCGCCATTGGGCAAAAATTATGGGTGGAAGTTTTATGGCAATCCATACATTTTTGCGAAAAAAGAGCAACATCCTGGCGCTGATTGGCGTGTACGTTATGGCATGTAGCACAATCCAGGTTGCTTTTAATAAAGCATTTACTGCTTGACAGTAACTGATATTGGTTACCATGCACATCTAATTTAGCCGAATCAACGGCAGGTGACTGAAAAAAATCAACCTCCTTATAACTGGCGAGGGTATCGCCGGGTTTAAAAGCGAAAATATTCTTTATCAGCGTTTCCTTATTCCCCGAATGACATATTGCACACATATCCAGCTTTCGTGCGCGTGGCAACGAAGTATACGAAACCATAAAATGTGCTTTCTTATCATCGGGGTGCGCCATCTGAAAATTCACATGGTCAGCCCCGGGGCCATGGCAGCGCTCACAATCAATACCCATTATCAGTGACGCTTTATCATATTTAATAACAGGATTAGCAATACTTTGAGAACCAGACGGTATTTGCCTGATATACGAACTGTGGCATTGAAAACACCGGTCGCCTATCATGCGGCCATAATTGGCATTTAAGGTATCAAACCCGGGGCTATCCGTCCAGTTTTGTAATGCGTTAAAATAAGATATCGGCAATTGGAATAATTCGTTATCCTTCCAATAGAGGTAGCTTTCCGCTTTTACCCCACCGAAAACAACATCAAAGCGCGCCGAATTGATCTGTTTGCCTTTAAAGTATGCTACCTGGTAAAAGCCATCTTTATGCTTCTCCATTACCACCTTCAAATCTTTACTGAAGTAGTAAACATTATGGCCGGGCGTAAAATCGCCGTGCATAGTTTTGCTGTCTGCCAGGCGCGTGCTTGAAAAATGTGCCGTGTGCAGATAGTCGTCATATATCTCTTTATGACATTGCATGCACTTTGCCGCGCCCACGTAACTATCGCCGCGCGGGTCGTTACTTTTAGGAGAAAGTGTAAGGCATTGAGAAAAAATAACCGTAAGCGGAATAAGAAAAATTAACGCCAAAAATATTTTTCTTTTACTTTTCATCAGCACTAAAAATTCTCACGCAAGCGGTAATGCTTTCGCTGGATTTATTGAACAATAAGTGTTGTAATTGAATGCGGCAAACTGGTTGTACCTGCTGACATACCTTTTATCCAAAGATTGTAAGGCATCTTCGCATCAGTCAAATTTAATACAATTACCACGAGTTTGTTGTCTTTATTTATAAAAGCAGTAGTCATCAATTCATCCCTGTTTGATGAACTGATAATACGCTTAGCACCCGGGCGAATGAATTTGGAGAACTGGCCTATATAATAAAAGGAGTTCATATAAGTAAGTTTCCCGGTTTTTACATCGGCATGTATTGGCGCAAAGCAAAAGTTACCAACGTGGTTAGGACCGCCGTTTTCATCCAGAAGAACATTCCAGTCGGTCCATCCTACCACACCGTTGTTAAAGTCGTTCACCATCGATTTACCGTAGAGTTCGCCATATTTCCAGTCGTTTATTTTGCTGGCGTCATAAGTATCGGCGCAACCTTCGGTAAACAACAGCTTTTTGTCAGGGAATGCTTCTTGCACGCGCTTTACATTCTCAAAATCATCATGAACATACCAGTGAAAACCGGTTCCCCAAACATATTTGGCCGCTTCCGGGTCTTCCAGTACGGTACTTGCGCGTTGATAAAGGAGGTCGCGGTTATGATCCCATATTATGAGTTTCTTATCCGCCATCTTATTTTTGTAGAGTGTAGGGCCTAAATAATTCTTAATAAAATCACGCTCTTCCGCAGCTGTATAAATGCACGACTCCCATTTTTGTACAGCCATTGGCTCATTCTGCACAGAAAGCCCCCATATAGGGATACCCGCTTTTTCATAAGCGTTGATAAACTTAATGTAGAAATTAGCCCAGGCCTGGCCGTATTCCGGTTTTAGTTTACCTCCATGCAGCATATCATTATTAGTTTTCATCCATGCCGGTGGCGACCATGGTGTAGCATACAGGGCAAATTTACCGCCAGATGCCGCAATAACTGCCTTTATGAAAGGGATACGATATTTGCGGTCATGAGCGATGCTGAAGGTTTTAAGCGCCACATCGTTATCAGCCACATAGCTGTAGGTCTCACTTGAAAAATCGGAGCTCTGGATACTGGTGCGACCGATTGTATAACCAATACCTGTTTTGTCGTTATAATAAGCATTAAGCACTTCTTCCTGCTTATCCTTTGGCAGTTTATAGAAAGTTTCTGCCGAAGCATCTGTCAAAGCGCCACCGATACCCAATACCGATTGAAAGGTTTTTGAAGGATCGACAAAGATACATACTTCTTTTTCTACCGGCTGGCCGTGTGGTTTAAAGTTCAGCGTTTCGGTACGGGTAAGGCGGTAATCGGTATTTTCCGCAGTGGTGTAAACTGCGACAGACCTGTTCTTAACCTCGTAAGCACCTGCTTTTTTGTTTTGCATTGCCTGTGCAAAGAGCACAAAAGGCGCCGCGCTTAATATCATGAACGATAAAGATCTTTTCATTTATGCGGATTTATCAATATATGTGGTTGAATGGTACATTATAGTGTTGCTTTGCCTGTCAGCCTGATGTCGCGAGATGAGCTGCCTACCAGGAAGTCGAAAACGCCAGGGTCCATCTCCCATTTATTGGTCTGGTCATTAAAGTATTGGAAAGCGCTTTCGTTTAGCGTAAGCGTAATGCGTTTTGATTCGCCCGGTTGCAGGAACACTTTGTCAAAACCCTTTAATTCCTTATCGGGCCTTGGCAGTTTCAGTTTTTCCTGTTTTACGTAAAGCTGCGCAACCTCTGCCCCTGCGCGCGAACCGGTATTTTTCACAGTGAAAGTTATAGTTGCTGCTTTTGTGCCCGGTTTCACCTGCAAATTGCTGTAAGCAAAGGTGGTGTATGATAAACCATGCCCGAATGCAAATTGTGGGGCCACCTTATAAGTATCAAAATAGCGGTAACCTACATAAATATCGTCGAAATAGTTAACTGTCGTTTTATCACCCGGGTATTCACCCAGTTTAATAGCAGGGGCATCCTGTAATGTTTTAGGAAAGGTTACCGGCAGCTTACCCGAAGGGTTTACTTCGCCGAAAAGTATCTTAGCCAGGGCAGTACCGCCTTCCATGCCCGGATACCAGGCCTGGATGATGCCTTTTGTTTGGTCAGCCCATTGCGTCATGTCTATCGGACCGCCGCCCATCAGTACTACAACTGTTTTGGGGTTTGCAGCTTCTACCGCTTTGATCAGCTCGTTCTGACCGAACGGCATATCCATGTTAGGTTTGTCTATGCCTTCAGCATCATACGCATTATCAGCCCAAACCGAATAATTATAACCATGTGTCCAGCCCCCTACAATTATCGCAACATCAGCTTTTTTTGCAGCAGCAACTGCTTCGTCTATCAAAGCCTGGTCAGGGCTGGCGTCGCGGGCAATGTTATATCCTTTTGCATAGGTGATGCTCACCTTATTCCCCGCGATATTTTTTATGCCCTGCAAAGGAGTGATCTCATAGAAAGCCTTAACCTGCGAGCTTCCGCCACCCATCGACTGCTTCCTGTCGGCATTAAAACCAATCACGGCAACCGATTTTATACTTGAGGTCAGCGGCAATATTTTGTTTTCATTCTTTAACAGAACAATGCCTTCTTCGGCAACCCTTTCGGCAGTTTGCTCATGTGCCTTTGTGTTGTATTCGCCTTTTTTGCGCACTGCACCGCCAATAAGGTTTATTTTATACATTACATATAAAATGCGTTTCACCTTTTCATCTACCAGGTATTCGGGCATCTGACCTGCTTTTACAAGCCGTATCACAGTATCGCCCATGTAAAATTTGCTGTAATCGATAGGATGCTGGCTCAAATCGGTACCCATTTCAACGTCGGTACCGTTCCACATGGCCTGGGTTGTGCTATGCACTGCGCCCCAATCGCTGATCACCGCCCCTTTAAAACCCCACTCCTTTTTCAGCACCTGGTTAATGAGGTAATTGTTTTGTGTACTCCACTGCCCGCGGAATTTATTATATGAACCCATCAGGGTATAAGCCCCGCCATCCTGTATAGCCGCTTTAAAGCCCGGAAGATATATCTCGCGTAGCGCCCTTTCACTCATTTGCACGTCTATAAAATCGCGGCGGGTTTCCTGGTTGTTGCCGGCATAATGTTTTACACAGGCGGCTACGTCCTGGCTTTGCACGCCTTTTACATAACCTGTCACCATTTTCGATATCAGGTAAGGGTCTTCACTTTCATACTCAAAATTGCGCCCGTTAAGCGGGGAACGCATGATATTGATACCCGGGCCAAGGATCACATCCTTACCCCTGAAATTAGCTTCGCTGCCCAAAACCGATCCAAAGGCAACCCCTAAAGAAGGGTTCCACGTTGAAGCGAGGCATACGCCTACGGGCAAATAAGTGCCTGAATCGAGTACGTTTTTAAGCTCGCTCCAGCCGCGGCCATGCTCAACGCGTACGCCATGAGGCCCATCGGATGTCACCAGTTCAGGTATGCCTAAACGCGGAACACCGGCCGAGGTAAAAGAAGAATTGCCATGTATCATACCAACCTTTTCCTCAAGGGTCATCAACTTTATCAGGCTGTCACATTTTGCCGATATCTGTGCATCGGTGTATCTTGATTGTGCTTTTACTGAAACGATAGAAGCGGTGCCTAAAAAGCAGCAAAAGAAAATAGAGAGTAGTTTATTGTTCATTTATAAGGATATAATGCTTGTTATTACCAGACATACGTGGCTAAGGCACCGCTGATAAGTGTGCTGGTTACTATTTTTGAGTTGAATTTGATATTAAAGGTTTGTGTGGTACTGCTTGAGTTAAGTACGATCAGCACCTTTGAGCCATCAACATTTTTAAAGGCCACGTTGGCAAGATTGGCAACCACATCTGATGCAATCCGTACTGCGCCGGGCTTAACAAACTTTGAGGCATGTGCAATAATGTAATAAGAAACATTTCGGGTAAAAGACGTACTACTGCCTATGGTAACAGCACCCTGGCAATTGGAACAGCCGCCAGATGTATGTGGGCCATAACTTGCATCAGATGCGAGGTTCCATTCTATAACGTTTTTGCTCCAGTTGCGGGTAGCACCTACTATAAGGTTGGTTATGTGCCAGTTCAGATCGCCTGAAAAGCTACCGGTTGAAAATGTTGCCTGTTCGGTAAAATAAATGTTTTTGGCAGGAAATGCATTGTGTACAGGGGTAAGGGCTGATATATTGCCGAGGTACAAGTGAAATGCAGAGCCATCCACATAAGGGTTTGCAGTGTTGTCATTTAACACATACTCCGGATAGTCCGGGCGATCACAGTTATGATCGTAACAAATAATTTTGGTACTGATGCCTGCATTCTTAAATGCCGGGCCCAGATATTTACCGATAAACACAGCCTCTGCTGTATCCTGCATCACCATGGCCGGGTTGTTATAGGCATTCAATGGCTCATTTTGCGGGGTTACCGCTGCAATAGGTACACCATCGGCAGCCATAGCCTGCACGTATTTAACAAAGTAGTTGGCGTAAACGCTGTAATACTGTGGCAGCAAACTTCCGCCGGAAAGGTTTCCGTTTGTTTTCATCCAGGCCGGTGCACTCCAGGGGCAAGCCAATATTTTAATATTAGGATTGATTGCCAATATCTTCTTAAGCGTAGGTACCAGATCTTTCTCGTCAGGGCCGATGCTAAAGTTGGTTAGGTTAACATCGGTAGAACCTCCAGGGATATCATCATAAGTAAATGGATAAGCGCTCATGTCTGAAGCCCCTATTGTTATCCTGATGTAGCTAATGCCAATGCCGGTGCTATCGGTAGCGAAAAGTTCCTTTATCAAACCGCTATTTACAGAAGTACTAAGACCATTGATCACTTGTGCGCTGCCGTCGGTAAGGGCAAAACCAAAGCCGTCAATGCTTTGGTATGTGGTGGTGGTATCCACATTGATAGTAGAATTTGAATTGGAAACAGCGCTAAAATTAAGTGCTAAGTTTTGCCTGCTTAACAGTTGAGTTTGGTCGGAAGTTGTAAGCCATTCTTTAACATCGGTCTTTACATAGGTGGTATTGTTGTTGCCGTTGTTATTATTGCTGTTATTGTTTCCGCCGCCATTGCCTGAACTGTTTTTGCTACAGCTTAATAAACCAACGGCAAGGCTCACAATTAATACCGTATTTGCCGAAAATCGTATAGTTCTCATAAGATATTTATATCCTGTACACTGGTCTGTAAGCACGTTATATTATTTGTGGATCATGTTGAAAAAATGAACATAATCTATTTGCATCGATGTTGGAAAAGCGCTGTCGTCAACGCCTTTTAAGCCGCCCCAGCTACCGCCAACGGCAATATTCATTAGCAGATGGAACGGAATATTGTAAGGCCACACTTGCGAACCTTGTCCTGTATTTACATAGGTAAATACAAGATTATTATCATAATATCCCCTTATTGCATAGGGTGTCCAGTCTTCACGATAGAGGTGAAAATCTGTTTCGGCAGTTGGAATACTGTCGGTACTTGTTTTGGCGTTACCGCCATAATAAGTAGCATTATGCACGCTGAAATGCTCAACGTTAGGGGCATAACCTACCATTTCCATAATATCAACTTCGCCAGACGCCGGCCAATTGCCATACGCGTATGTGTTGGGCAACATCCAGATGGCGGGCCAGGTACCGCGACCCGAGCAAAGCTTTGCCCGCACCTCAATACGCCCATAAGTAATGGAGCCCTTTGATACTATTCTTGTTGATGTATAATTTTTTCCGCCGAGGTTTTGCTTGCGTGCAGTGATAGTCAGTACGCCATTGGCCACACTTACATTACTGGCCGAATCTGTGTAATATTCAAGTTCATTATTTCCCCATCCATTACCGCCCAGGTCATAGGTCCATTTAGTAGCATCTGGCGTACCTGTATAGTTAAACTCATCTGCCCAGGCTGGTGTTGTTTCAAAACTCCAGTTGGAATCTACCGGAGCCGTAGGCGTATAAATGTAAGTGCCTCCCCCATCGTTCTTTTTGCTGCATGAAAACATGAGGATTCCTATCCCGGCTACTACCATCGCCAGCACCTTGATATTATTTTTCATTAATAGTTGCTTTTTCATAAAGACTGCCGGTTTTACCCGGCAGTCTTTTTTTCACCAATTATCTATTAACCATTATTTTCCATAGCCTGGGTTTTGCACCAGTTTTGTATTGGCAAGATCTGCAAGAGGAATAGGCAATACCTCATTAACACCTTTTTTGAAGTTTTTAAATGCAAGCACAGTAGGAGCATCTCCCCACCTTACAAGGTCGAACCAACGGTGGCCTTCAGTAGCCAGTTCCAAACGACGTTCGTTTTTAATATTATCTAATGTGGCTGCAACCGGCGTGAGGCCAACCCTTGCACGTACTGCATTTAACAGCGCGGCTGCCCTTACCTGATCACCATTACCTCTAACCAAAGCCTCGGCCTCCATCAGATAGGTATCTGCCAAACGTATTTCGATGTAATTGTTAGGATAGTTTAGCTCTGCGGTACCTTGTGATGACCTGTACCTGGTTAGTGGCGCATATTTTTGCAAAAAGAAACCAGTATTCTGATAGCTTGGCGTGTAGGTTGCATTTTGTGCTTTAGTCAAACTATCCATATTGTAAATGGTGTAGCCATACCTGGGGTCTCCTTTTAGCGCATCATGTAATCCCTGAGTTATAGGATTAAAGCCCCAGCCACCTGCATAAACAGGGCCGCTATAATCTCGTGGACCGATCATCTGGGTGTATACATCGCCTTTAAATGAGTCCCAATTGTTCCAGGTATATGCCTGACTCGGTGTAAAATTCCACTCAAAAATCGATTCGCTGTTAAACTTGTTATCAGGGCTGAATATCGCACCGTAGTTAGACAGCAGTTTGTATCCATACACCGGAGTGGTACCACCAGGTGTTGGACCGTTAACTTTGGCTAACTGAGTTGCTGACAGAGAAAATTGATTGTTGTATAAATAAACCTTACCTAACAAAGCAATAGCAGCGCCTTGTGTAACACGGCCAAGCTCGCTGCCGCTAACGGTTGCCGGTAAATTAGGAATAGCTGCATTAAGGTCAGATTCGATGGCTGCATATACATCAGCCGGTTTAGCCTGAGGTTGATTATAAATATCAGTCGGAGCTAAAGGCTTGTTTATTAAAACGATGTTTCCAAAAAGCCTCAGCAAGTCAAAATCATAATGAGCACGCAGGAATAAAGCTTCGGCGATATATCTGTTTTTAGTAGCATCGCTTAAACCCGGAATTGTTTGGTTTTGCAATACCGAAATAATGGTATTGGCGCGGCTTACCCCCAGATAGTTGATGGCCCAGAATTGCTGTTGAGGACCCTGTCCGGCAGTTAGCCTGTTGTAATCGTTCCAAACTTGCCAGTCGACAACGTCATTCGGGCCGCCTCCGCCTGTATAACAATCATCAGAAGCAGAGTTCAAAGCGCCCCTTGGGTCGCTATAAGTATTGTCCAAACCGCCGGTTTCGGTAACCATTGGGTCATATGCGGCGGCTAAACCTGCAAATGCCTGATCGGGTGTGGAGTAATAATTTGCCTCGGCGAACTTACCCTTTGGGCTAGTTTCGAGATACGATTTCTTACAAGACAGGAAGGCTCCCAATCCCAGTAATATAACCGATGTATACTTTAAATAATTCCTTTTCATAATGTTAAATATTTTTATTGGTAATCAATTATAAGGTCACATCTACGCCAACACGTACAGTACGGGCAGCAGGGAATACACCCTGATCCAGGCCTGTATTAATCTCAGGATCATAACCATTATATTTAGTTACAGTAGCCAAGTTATCACCTGCAACATAAATGCGCAATTTGCTGATATCAAGTTTGTTATCAATCCATTTCGGCAATGTATAGCCTAACTGTGCACTTTTCACACGGAAATAGGCTCCGCTTTGCAGATAAAAAGTTGATGGGTTTGAGAAGTTACCATTAGGGTCTTTATCAGAAAGACGCGGATAGCTGGTGTTGGTATTAGATGGTGTCCAGGCATTAACCGCTGCAGCCGGATAATTTGCTGCATTAATATCTAAGCGGCGATATTCCTGGAATATTTTATTACCCCATACTCCCTGGCCAAACACAAGTGCATCAAAGTTTTTGTAAGAGGCAGATAAGTTAAAGCCATAAGTCCAGGTTGGGAATGGGCTACCGTCAAATACACGATCGCTTGGGCCCAAAGATCCGGTGCCGCTTGGATGAGCATATTTAAAGTCACCCGGATGTGCATTTGGCTGGATCAGCGTTCCATCGGCATTTTTGTAGTTGTTGATCTCATCCTGATTTTGGAAAATACCTAACACCTGATATACATAGTATGAATAGATTGGCTTACCAACAACAGTACGCTGCTGGTTTGTAGAAGCACCCTGCCAGCCGCCATTGTTAATGAATTGTAGCACATTAAGGCTGGTAACTTCGTTTTTATTATGCGAAATATTACCATTCAGGCTAAGTGAAACATCGCCAATCCTTTTATTGTAACCTAACTGAAGCTCGATACCTTTATTAGTTACACCACCGGCATTCTGATAAGGCGCATTTGCAACACCGGCATACGCAGGCAAGCTTATTTGCATCAATAATCCATCAGAAACTTTATTATACCAATCAACTGTCAGAGTAAAATCATGGAAAATTGTTGCATCTAAAGCTATATCTGTCTGTTTATCTCTTTCCCATTGCAGCAATGGATTAGGCAATGTTTGCGGACCATAACCGGTAACTAAAGTCTGGCTGCCTTCGGGTCCAAAAACATAACTACCGATTGCTGATACTATCGGAGAGTACTGGAAGTAATCAAGCGCCTGCTCGTTGCCCATTATACCATAGGAAGCGCGGAGCTTTAAATAATCAACAAAAGAATTTTTCGGAAAGAAATTTTCTTTTGAGGCAACCCAACCAGCTGATACTGAAGGGAAGTTACCGTATATACGGTCTGAACCAAATTTAGAAGAACCATCATGACGAAAGATGCCCTGAACAAGATACTTGCCATCATAGTCATAAGTAACGCGACCAAACAATGAAGCACGGGTATAAGGTTGGCTATCATAAGCATTCGCTACACGGTTCGCCTGCGGTAAGCCAAAGTTAAACGAAGCCTGGTTATAAGTACTTACAGGTTCATCATAGAAAACTGCACCAACGCCATATCCGCTTTCCTCTTCAGCACTTTCACCAGCCAAAATGGTAAAGTTATGTTTACCAACTGAACGGGTATAGGTAATGGTATTATCCCAGTTCCATTCCAGGTTTTGGTTCATTTGCCTATACTGGTTGTTGGTACCGGGAGGTACGTTTTTTCTGAAGGTATTCAGATAATAAAGTGGCGTAAAAGATTCACTGCCATAAAAAGCCTGCTTAGCGGCGATATCTGATTTGATAGTTAAACCTTTGATCGGCTCGATCTGAAGGAATGCATCACCCTGTAATGTATGAGACCAGCCGTAATCGCCTTTTAGTAATTGCTCGTCTGCAATAGGGTTAACAATTTCAGCAGCCACATAAGGCGATATACCATAAGGCTGGCCTTGTGCATTTCTTAAAATGTAAGATGCATTGGTATTATAAATTGCCGCATTAGGCTGTGAGTTGATATCAGAAACAGCAACCGGTGTAATCGGATCGAGGTTGATTGCATCGCTCAACGGACCGCCAAACAGACTGTTGGTGTTGAATGACGTTGTGCTTCTGATGTAGGCATAATTGAAATTTTCGCCAAAAGTTAAATATTTCTTAGGCTTAAAGCTGGTATTAACTTTAAAGGTCATCTTTTTATAATCAGAATTGCTTGGCGTAACAATACCTCCCTGATTTAAATAACCAATTGATGTATAATAATTTGCTGTTTCGCTACCACCGCTTACAGACAGATTGGTTTGCATGATAGGCGCACTACCAAATATTTCGTTTTCCCAGTTGGTGCCAACACCATATTGCGATGGATTTGCAAATGGAGCAGTACCACCGTCGTTGGTAACAGCTTCGTTCCTTAAGGTAGCATATTGCGTAGCATTGGCAAGATCAAGCTTTTTCAAAACACTTTGGCTACCATAATAAAAGTTGTAATTAAGTTTAGGCGCGCCTGATTTACCGTGCTTGGTGGTAATTAAGATTACACCATTTGATGATTTAGCACCGTAAATTGCAGCAGACGCATCCTTCAGCACCTGAATTGATTCAATATCATTCGGGTTAACAGAGTCGTAACCACCATTATCCCATACCTGACCGTCAATTACATATAATGGACTTGAGTTGGAAAATGAGTTGTAACCCCTTACAATTATTGAAGGAGATGAACCCGGCGCACCTGAACTCTGAGTAACCAGCACACCAGCAGCACGCCCCTGTAATGCATCTTCTACACGGGTAACCTGCTGATCTTTAAGATCGTCGGACCCGACACTTGAAATTGCACCGGTTACAGTTGCTTTCTTTTGCGTACCATAACCGATAACCACTACCTCGTTTAAACCTGTAGCAGCATCTGCAATTGATACGTTTACGGCAGTGCGCCCGTCAACAGGTACTTCCTGGGTTACGTACCCTATAAATGAAAACACTAAAGTTGAGTTGCTCGCCGCATTAACCGAGTAGTGCCCGTTAGCATCGGTCTGCGTGCCGTTTTGGGTACCTTTTACTTTTACTGTCACCCCTGGCAGCGGTGCTCCTGATTTGTCCGTCACAGTACCTCTTACGGCATTCTGTGCAAAGGCAATTGACATGCCTGACAAAAGGAAAATAAATAAAAATGTAATTGTTTTTCTCATGAATAAAAAAATTAATAGTTGGTTTTTGATAAGTGTTCAATGGATAAAGCGCCCTTCACATTTGAAGAACTTTTTTCGCATGATTATCCATAGGCGTTCAAATAATAGAATGATTGGTTCATAGCTATTCTTTTAAATTAATAAATAAATAATTGTACCACGGAATTACTTAGGTCTCCTGTTTTGGTGCTTCAAACATAGGAAAGAATAAAATATATATGCAAATTTTTTTTCTCATAAATAGCTGATTTATAAGCATTTATGATGATTTTGAAACGCTTTAATCACAATACTATTTATTAAATTATGCTTGATAATCAGCAGAAAAGAAAGATTTTAGATTTTCATCAAAAAAAAATGATACGCTTTATTCCTTATCATATTTTTTTTCACTTTTTAGGCTGAAAAGAAATCGTAAACAGAAAAACGCCCTTTACAATGTCAAAAAGGGCATTAATTGTATAAAATACACGTTTTCGGTAGAAGGATTTAGCAACTTTTAAAGATTGAATGAGAGGTAATGTGCAGGCAAAACTGACGAATTTCCGTGAGCAAAGCGTATCAAAACACACAAAAAAGCGCCTAACAAATTGATACATACTATATTATTTATCAGAAGCAGTAAATTGTGAAAGGTGCCTGTTTATATTCCTTGCGGTAAAATAAAAGTTCAGAATTTACGGGATGGAATTAGCGTTTGCTATTGTATAAATTACCTGCAAGATCAAACTTACAGAGTGTTTAAAGCTTGCTATTGCAAGTTAATGCTATAAGCAG
>JBQCIS010000007.1:0-22600 GCA_051953515.1 Mucilaginibacter sp. | reverse complement strand
CGAAAAGGCTAAGAGCAAAATAAAACAGCTTAGTGACAGTGCTCTTGCTATTCTTTTGGATAGTGACGGGCTGATATTCAAGTGCATATATTTAGGGTTGATGCACTAATGTAGGTATTTTTTTTAAAGTCGATAATCCATAGACCATGGTCCATAGCAATATTTTCTTACTATGGTCCATGGTCTATCGTCTATGGTCTGCGTTATGCCGAGCAGGTTACACAGCCTTCTTCCATTGAGCAGGTTGGTCCGGCCGGAATTTCGTCTGCAATTTGGTCTACTACTGCAGGAATAACCGGCTCCATGTTTTTGCCGCCCTGATTTTCAACGGTGAACTTAACGGCCTGTGCGGCTGCCTGTGTGCGCAGATAGTACATGCCGGTTTTAAGCCCTTTCTTCCAGGCATAAAAGTGCATAGAAGTTAGTTTCGAGGCGTTTGGCGAGTTGATAAACAGGTTGAGCGACTGCGACTGGCAAACATAAGCGCCGCGGTCGGCTGCCATATCAATAATGTTACGCATCTTAATTTCCCACACGGTTTTATAGAGCGCTTTGATATCATCTGGTATTTCCGCAATTTCCTGTATAGAACCGTTTGCACTAATGATCTTGTCTTTCATGCTGGTGTTCCATAAGCCAAGGTTCACCAGGTCGCGCAGCAGGTGTTTGTTTACCACGATAAATTCACCGCTCAATACACGGCGGGTGTAAATATTTGAAGTGTATGGCTCAAAACACTCGTTGTTACCCAATATCTGCGAGGTTGATGCAGTTGGCATCGGCGCTACGAGCAATGAGTTACGCACACCGCTGTTCATTACGTCAAGGCGCAGATTTTCCCAATCCCAGCGCCCGCTGTCGGGCTGTACATTCCACAGATCGAACTGGAACTGGCCCTTTGAAAGCGGCGAACCTTTGAATGTATCATAAGCGCCATCTTTTATTGCCAAGTCCTTTGAAGCGGTCATGGCAGCGAAGTAAATGGTTTCGAATATCTCCTTGTTAAGTTGTTTGGCTTCATCACTTTCAAACGGCATACGCAATTGGATGAAGGTATCCGCCAAACCCTGTACACCCAAACCAATAGGACGGTGGCGTAGATTTGAATAACGTGCTTCTTCTACCGGATAGTAGTTGTTGTCGATGATCTTATTCAGGTTCAGTGTTACCTGGTAGGTTACTTCGTACAGTTTCTGATGGTCGAATACGCCATTCTGTATGTAGCGTGGCAATGCCAGCGATGCAAGGTTACAAACAGCAACTTCGTTGGCATCGGTATACTCCATTATCTCGGTGCACAGGTTCGAGCTTTTAATGGTGCCCAAATTTTGCTGATTTGATTTGCTGTTGGCAGCATCCTTGTATAGCAGGTACGGCGTACCGGTTTCTACCTGGGCATCCAGCACTGCGAACCATAATTCCTGTGCCTTTACGGTTTTGCGGGCACGGCCTTCTTTCTCGTAGCGCTCGTATAATGCTTCAAATTCTGCACCAAAGCAATCCGCCAGTCCTGGTGCTTCATGCGGACAGAACAGGCTCCAATCCTCATTTGCTTCCACACGTTTCATGAACAGGTCGCTTACCCAAAGGGCATAGAACAGGTCGCGGGCGCGCATTTCTTCCTTACCGTGGTTCTTGCGCAAATCGAGGAACTCGAATATATCGGCATGCCATGGCTCCAGATATACGGCAAATGCGCCTTTACGTTTGCCGCCACCCTGGTCTACATAACGGGCTGTGTCGTTAAACACGCGCAGCATCGGTATAATACCGTTACTGGTACCGTTGGTGCCGCTGATGTATGAGCCCGTTGCACGCACGTTGTGGATGCTTAGACCGATGCCACCGGCGCTCTGCGATATTTTGGCGGTTTGTTTCAGCGTATCATAAATACCGTCTATGCTGTCATCCTTCATGGCTAACAAGAAGCATGACGACATTTGCGGCTTTGGTGTACCGGCATTGAACAGGGTAGGGGTAGCATGAGTAAACCAGCGCTCGCTCATCAGGTTGTATGTTTTGATGGCGCTTTCGATATCTTCCTTATGGATACCTACCGACACACGCATGAACAAATGCTGCGGGCGCTCGGCTATCTTGCCGTCTATCTTCAGCAGGTATGATTTTTCCAGCGTTTTAAAACCGAAATAATCAAAACCAAAGTCGCGGTCGTAAATAATGGTGCTGTCTAATACTTCAGCATTGTTTTTTATCACTTCCCAAACGTCGTCGGCAAGGAGAGATGCGTTTTTGCCGGTCTTTTCATCGGTATACTCATACAGCTTACGCATGGTTTCTGAAAACGACTTGGTGGTGTTTTTATGCAGATTGGATACCGCTATGCGCGATGCAAGCAGCGCGTAATCCGGGTGTTTTGTGGTAAGCGAAGCGGCAGTTTCGGCGGCGAGGTTATCCAGTTCAGATGTGGTTACGCCATCGTACAGGCCTTCAATTACTTTTTTTGCTACGTCGATGGGATCAACTAAAGCCGGGTTTAAACCATAGCATAGTTTTTCGATGCGTGCGGTAATTTTGTCAAATTTTACAGATTCTGTTCTTCCGTCTCTTTTTAATACGAACATGTTGATCCCTCCTTATGCCTCTCCGATTGAGAAGCGTTTTTATTTAATTCTATTACTTATTTATTCTGTTAAATTCTTTAATTCTGTCTTGAACCTTGATTCGCTTGATTGGAAGTTTAAATCATTGTAATCCTTAAATCCTCAAAATCATGGTTCAGACATTCTCGTCAGGCCTTTGCGCTTGCTTCGGGTGCCTCAGCATGACAACGCTCTTTTCTTCCAGATGCAATCGCGTTAGGGATTGTAGTGAAAAGCCCGCAGCGCAGCGAGGACTTGTAACGGAAAGCCCGACCCGCTCCGTAGGAGTCCTTCGGACAGGTAACGCCCTAAAAATCCTCGTCTAACGAAAATGCCTGACTCTTGGCTTCCGTATTCAGCACACCGCTTTTTTGGTAATCGCCAACCCGTTTTTCGAAGAAGTTTGTTTTTCCCTGCAGGGAGATCATCTCCATAAAATCGAATGGATTAGTGGCGTTATATACTTTATCGTAACCCAGCTCGCCAAGCCAGCGGTCGGCCACGAACTCAATGTACTGGCCCATCAGCTTGGCATTCATACCGATAAGGTTTACCGGCAGCGCTTCGGTGATGAACTCTTTTTCAATAGCCACGGCATCGGTAATGATATGGGTAGCTTCCTCTTTTGTAAGCTTGTTTTTAAGCATACTATAAAGCAGGCACGCGAACTCGCAGTGCAGGCCTTCGTCGCGCGAGATAAGCTCGTTGCTGAAGGTAAGGCCAGGCATCAGTCCGCGTTTTTTGAGCCAAAAGATGGAACAGAAACTTCCGGAGAAGAATATACCCTCAACCGCGGCGAATGCTACCAGGCGTTCGGCGAAGCTGCCGTTCTCTATCCAGCGCAGGGCCCACTCGGCTTTCTTTTTTACAGCGGGCACGGTGTCGATGGCGTGAAACAGGCGGTCTTTTTCGGCCGGGTCTTTTACATACGTGTCGATGAGCAGCGCATAGGTTTCGGAGTGGATGTTCTCCATCATGATCTGGAAGCCATAGAAGCAACGCGCCTCGGGGATCTGTACTTCGCTCATGAAGTTTACGGCGAGGTTTTCGTTCACGATACCGTCGCTGGCGGCAAAAAATGCCAGTACGTGCGATATGAAATGTTTTTCGCCGCTGTTAAGACTTTCCCAGTGTTTCAGATCGTCGTGCAGGTCAATCTCCTCGGCAGTCCAGAAACTGGCTTCATGCTTTTTGTACATTTCCCAAATGCGGGGGTAATTGATGGGCAGGATAACAAACCTGTCCTTATTCTCGCGTAGTAATACTTCTTCTTCCTGTTTCATACTTCATCAATTTGTTGTTATAGGGAGCCGACAAAGGATGAGCATTCCGCGCAGGAAGCGCGAAGTACCGGCCTTTGCCAAAACCTTATGCGTGAAAGTTTTGACAAGCTGCAGAGGCAGGTGTCTGGCTGGATATAGCAGTTGCAGTAGCAGCAGCTTTGCAATAACTACACGTCACAGTTGCACGTCAGCCCATGATTTAAACATGGTTCCCTTTTAATGCCGGCCCGAACCGGCAACCTGTACAGCATGTAAAGAACTTTAGTAGCCGTAAAGATACGGGCAGGTAGTTTTACCCGTATGGGATAGTTTTAAACAAGGGCCAAAGTTGTTAACAAGATTAATAGGTTGCCGGCGGGTTTAGGCATTGAGTAGTTGGTAGTTATGACAGTGGATAAAAAAAGTTTCAATTTTTTTTAAATTGGTGTTGCGTGATATTATCCTAAATCTTACTTTTGCACTCCCCAACCGGAAGAATATACATTCCTGAGTAGCTCAGCCGGTTAGAGCATCTGACTGTTAATCAGAGGGTCGCTGGTTCGAGCCCAGCCTCAGGAGCCAGACTGGACAAGCACGAGAAATCGGCGCCTTGTCCTTTTTTTTTGCTTGATAATTTGCTGTTAATCAGGTATATATAAGCGTACCAATCGCTAACACGAGCGGTTCGATGTTCCAGGTCTTCAAACGTGAATTTTTCGGGGTACATCGAACCAATTAAAGTTCTTTTTTCATAACTATCTGATTGACAGTATATTGTTTTGAGATTCACTAAACTTTTTATTGCTCCGTAAACTAAGGGTTCTATATCCAAAATCTTTCTTTGCTGCCCAGCAGATGCCATCTCCGATAATTTAGCTTCCAACGCTATTAAACGCTGGTCGGTTTCGGTTTTGACCTCTTTATAGTCACTTGCATCCATTACCTCGGCAAGTAAATGTTCGCGCGCTTTAGCCAACTTTCCATTTAACGCCTCTATCTCCCTTAATACTCCTAACCTGCCGTCTCGGCTCCCGTTTGTTTCCTCATAATAAGCAGACACGATCACTTTCGCAAAAAGCTCGTTGTATCTTTCATCTATGGTGAACTGGTCAAGTTGGGAGATAAACTCTTCATTGATTTCTTTCGCTTTATATCTGCATCCGCAAGCCGAGGAACAATGATAATAATGATAATACGCATTCCTACCTTTAGAGGCGCTGCCGCATAATACCCGGTTACACCTGGAGCAGCGTATGAAGCCTTTCAACGGCAGTTCATCAGGAGAAAAAATCTTTGCTTTCTCAACGCGTTTTTTTCCATCTAAAACGTCCTGCACATCATAAAACAACGATTCCGAAATAATACCTTCATGTAAACCCTTGACCGTATGTGCTTCTTCATCTTTGAACTTTACAATTAAAATCCGGCCACAATAAACAGGGTTCCTTACAGCAAACCAAAAATTATTCTTTGTGCAATTTAGTCCTAAGGTTCGCGCCTTTCTAAAGATTTGTTCCGTTGAAAAAGTTCCTTTTGCGATTTCTTCAAACGCCCATCGCATTATCGGCCCCTGCTCGGGATCAATGGCTATATACTTCTTTCCGGTTTCATCGTGTTTATTCTTATAGCCAATAGGTGCCTGCGAAACCCACCTGCCTTCTTTTCTGGCACGGCGCATTCCGTAAAAGGTATTTAGTGCTCTGCGGTCATTTTCAATTTCAGGTGCAGTTAAATAGATCGCCAACATCATTTTGTTCTCCGGCACCTCCATGTCCAACGGCTGTTCGATAGCCTGTGGCTCAACACCTAAAGCTTTTAAAGTATTGATCATTTGATAGGCATCCGGCGCATTTCTGCTGAACCTATCCCATTTGGTAAATAAAATCAAATCCACTTTATTTCTATTCCGCTTAAGATTTTCCAAAAGCGCTTGCCATTCCGGCCGGATAAAGGTTTTAGCAGAATGATCTTCAAAAATAGTCTTGCGTATGGCAATCTTATTGATCTCGCAATAACGGGTCAAAACTTCTGCCTGGCTGCGTTGCGAATAGCCCTTGTCGGCCTGTTCGTCGGTGCTTACCCGGATATATAGATCGGCAATTTTCATAGTAAAAAACGATATAAATAGTTACTTAAAATTCTGATTTACTATCAATTTAGCTAAAAAATATAGTATTTCCAAAACTTTTTCAGCTTCTTTTTCGTCAATTATTACCCCCGATTTTGCTAATATTTTGACAGCTTCACCAGCTGTTATTCTCTTTTTTTTCATTGCCCCGTGCTGTAAACAGCAAAGGATATTATCATTCATTAATTAACTTGGGGGTAATTTGGGGGCATCCTAAAATATCGCGGTGAGTCGGAACACCTGAACCTGTTCTGCTTTAAAGGTGTTACTGGTTAATTTTCACCGAGCATATAGCCCGTTTGGTGCTTGATTTCGGACATAACGAAAAGGCTTTGCATATTGCCTACGTCGGGTAATATGGAGAGCTTATCGTTTAAAATGAGGTTGTATTCGTCGATGTCACGGCAGGCGATGCGGAGCAGGAAATCGAACGGGCCGGTCAGGTGGTAGCATTCCATGACTTCGGGTACTTTGGCTACCGCTTCTTTATAGGCATATAAGCTTTCGCGCGAATGTTGTTTTAATTGTACCTGCGTATAGCAGATGAGGCTTTTGCCGATCTTTTTGTGATCGAGCAAGGCGGTATAGCCCTTGATATAACCTTCTTCTTCGAGCCGCCGGATGCGGGCATGAATGGGATTGACAGTTTTGTGAAGGCGGTGAGCGATGGCTTTTTGCGTCAATGTGCCGTCCTGTTCGAGCAGGCGGAGAATGCTCCGGTCTATTTTGTCGAGTTTATTGTCCATAGAGAACTGGGTGCTAATCACTATTAATTGGCTATATGGCAGAAATAGTCATATCCCATATTTATTATTTTTCAAATTTTGGGATTTTTTCCCAAATAAATGGCATCCTATAGTTTTCTAACCCTATTCTTTCCAGCTTTGCTCATACACGGTCTTCTTGAAGTCGTGTTTGCCCATTACTGACTGAGCAGGCAGGCCGTAAGGCTTGCCTGCCTTTTTAAACCTGTAAGTATTGATGAACATAGTTAAGCTACATAACTTCGGTGCAGGCCCTTGCATCCTGCCGGAGACTGTTTTGGATGCGGCCGGTGAGGCTGTAAAAAAATGGGATAAGGCCGGGCTTTCGATCCTGGAGATATCCCATCGTTCACCCGAATTTGAGAACGTTGTTAAAACAACGGAGGCCTTAGTCCGGGAATTGTTAAGCGTGCCTGACGATTACAGTGTCCTGTTTTTACAGGGTGGGGCCAGTATGCAGTTTTGCATGGTGCCGACGAATTTTTTACAGCACAGCAGCAAGTCGGCGGCTTACCTGGATGCTGGTTATTTCGGTGCTAAAGCGATCAAAGAAGCGCAATTGTTTGGGAAGGTGGATATCGTGGGTTCGACGAAAGATTCGGGCTATGTCGGGTTACCGGAAGGTTATGTAATTCCCGAAGACGCCGCATATTTCCATTACACGAGCAATAACACCATAGAAGGAACCCAAATGTGGGGAAAGCTGCAATCGCCTGTGCCGGTAGTTTGCGATATGTCTTCCGATATTTTCAGCCGCAAAATCGACGTCAGCCAATTCGACCTGATTTATGCGGGTGCGCAAAAAAACGCCGGCCCTGCCGGGCTTACCATCGTCATCGCTAAAAACAGCTTCCTGGACAGCGCTAAATATCCTGTGCCTTCTATGCTGGATTACCGGGTTTACCGCGACAATGGCTCCATGTATAACACCCCGCCGGTCTTCGCTATTTATGCGGCGATGCTCAACCTGCAATGGTTAAAAGAAAAGGGCGGGGTCGAACAGATCGCCAAAGAGAACCTGGCTAAAGCACAGTTATTGTATGACGAGATCGACCGGAACCCTTTATTCAAAGGCACTGCGATCACAAAAGACCGCTCATTGATGAATGTGACCTTCAGGATGCACGATCCTGCCGCCGAAGCCGGCTTCCTTGAATTTGCCGCCAAACGCGGGATGGTCGGCATACGGGGATACAGGACGGTAGGCGGTTTCCGCGCCTCACTGTATAATGCGCTCCCTTATGAAAGTGTCCGGGCTTTGGTGGATTGCATGAAAGCCTATGCAGGGATTAACCATTCAGATTTAATCCCGGCGTACTGAAATGGCTACGATCAAACCTTTCCGGGCTCTGCGGCCTGATCCGTTTTTATCCCATGAGCTGGTTTTTCCCGGTGACGAGCAGATCTTTTACCTGGGTATCGACCAAAAGGCCCTGCCCTTAAAACCGCTGAAGGAACAATTGGAAGCGCCCGCGCGGAAACGGCCTGAAACCGAAGAGGGGCAACGCCAAGCGTACCAGGAAATACGGGAAACCATTGAAACGCTGAAAAGGCTGGAAAGGATCAGGCTGGATAACGAACCCGGCATCTATATCTACGAGATCGTGCACCGGGATTACCGGCAGACCGGGATCTGGGCGCTCACTTCGATTAAAGACTATACCGATGGTAAGATCAAGATCCACGAGCATACCCTGGCCGACAGTGAGAGAAGGATTTGCAATTATCGCAAGAATACCGGGCTGGAAGGCAGCCCGGTTTTGCTTACCTATCCACCGGACAAGACGATCAACCGGATCATAGCAGAAACCTGTGCTGAAAAGAGCGCAACAATCGGTAACCGGAAAGCCCAGCACCGTATCTGGAAAATACAAAACCCGGAAACCATCAGACAAATGACCACAGCTTTTGCAAACATAGAGCAGGCGTATCTGGCCGACGGCCATCACCGCTTGGCGGCGACCGCACGACTGGCTATAGAAAATCGCGCCGACGCGTGGGTATCCTCTTTATATATCGCCGCTGACCAGTTGCGCATTATTGATTACCACCGCGTTTTTATCCCGGAAAATCCTTTGGACATTCAGGCGCTGTTGTCCCGCCTGCGGGAAACCTGCAACCTGGTTCCCAGCGCGGAAAATCAGCCATTTAGACCCAAACGCAGCGGCGTCATCGGTCTATGCCTTGATGGAAACTGGTATGAATTGCTGATGAGGAATGCGTTCAACCTAGACGTCGTGGACTTGCAGGAACAAATTTTAAAGCCCGTGTTTGGCGTAACCGATCCCAGGAAAGATAACCGGCTAAAATGTATCGGCGGCGAGACTGCCATGGAAGAAATAGCAGGTATACTCCGGTCTGTTCCATTTACCATCGCCTTTACGCTTTGCCCGATGACGGTAAAACAATTAATGGCTGCCGCGGCGACAGGGCAAATATTACCGCCGAAATCGACCTGGATCGATCCGAAAGTCCCTTATGGCCTGCTGATGCACCAGCACAACTTTGAAGGAAAAGACCTATCAACACAACATTATGACTAAAGAAGATAAAATACTGGTGATCGGGGCTTGCGGGCAGATCGGCACCGAACTGACTGCGGCCTTAAGCTTGCAACACGGTGCTGAAAATGTGATTGCAGCAGATATTCATAACAAGGCCGAAGGCACCAAAAATTATATCTGCCTTGACGCGCTGGATCACCAGGGCATCGAACGCGTCGTGCGGGAATGTGAAGTGACGCAAATTTATTTGCTGGCTGCCATGTTATCTGCCAATGGTGAAAAAGACATCAATGCCGCCTGGCGGCTGAACGTTCAAAGCCTGATGTCGGTATTGCAGATCGCCAGGGATCAGAAGCTGGATAAGATTTTCTGGCCGAGCAGCATCGCCATATTCGGGCCGGGCTCCGCTAAATACAATGTAAGGCAGCACGCGCGCTCGGAGCCCATTACCGTCTACGGGATCAGCAAAAAGGCGGGAGAACATTTTTGTAATTACTACTTCGAGAACTTCGGTGTCGATGTACGAAGCCTGCGCTTCCCGGGTTTGATCTCCTATACCGCTCCTCCTGGCGGCGGTACGACCGATTACGCGGTGGATATTTATCACCAGGCATTGGAGCAGGGACAATACACTGGTTTCCTCGAGGACGATTGCTGCCTGCCCATGATGTATATGCCGGATGCTATCCGCGCCACGCTGGAGCTAATGAATGCACCAAAGGAAAAAATCACGATACGCACTTCTTATAATATTACCGGTATGAGTTTCGCGCCTTGCGATATTGCTAACGAAATTAAAAAGCATATCCCCGGCTTTAAAATGACCACCGTGACGGATTTCCGGCAGGCCATTGCGCAAAGCTGGCCGGCCAGCATCGACGACCAGCAGGCCCGTGCCGACTGGGGCTGGAAACCCGCCTTTGATCTGAAATCGATGACAGAAGATATGCTAATAAATCTTTCCCGAAGGAAGGGGATCAAATTTGAATTATCCGAAAGCACGGAGCCGGTAACAGAGTTTTACCCACATGAACATTAAAGCATGAGAAATTTACAGATCACTACCGCGATCACCAACCGTGAGACAGCCGCCGTCGAGATTTATTTCAATGATATCTCCAAAACAAATATGGTCAGCCCGCAGGAAGAGGTGGAACTGGCCCAAAAGATCAGGCAGGGCGATCAGGCCGCGCTGGATAAGCTGGTAAAGGCCAACCTGCGGTTTGTTGTTTCGGTGGCCAAGAAATACCAGTTCCAGGGCTTGCCGCTGAGTGACCTTATCAACGAGGGTAATTTAGGGCTGATCAAAGCAGCGCAGCGATTTGACGAAACACGCGGCTTTAAATTTATTTCTTTTGCCGTATGGTGGATCCGTCAGGGTATTATGGCTGCGATTACCGAAAATGCGAGGATGATCCGCCTGCCGATGAATAAGGTCAATGAAATTACGAAGATCAATAAGGCGCTTTCGGCAATCGAGCAGGAAACGATGCGGGAACCGACGAATGAACAGGTGGCAGAATACCTGCAAATGGATAAGTTAAGGGTAAAAGAAGCGCTGGCTTGTGCGCCCTGGACAGCTTCGTATGATGCGTCGCTGATCGAGGAAGATTCCTATTCGGCGCTGGACAGGCTGGCCTCCAATGCGCCGAAAACGGACCACCTGCTGATGGCGGAATCCCTTGACCATGAGATCGCCTATCTTTTAAGTCATTTAAGCGAACGGGAAAGGAAGATCCTCCGGTATACGTATGGTTTGGATGGCGGACTGGAAATGTCGCCGGTGGATATTTCAAAAAAGATGGGCATCAGTTCGGAGAGAGTGCGCCAGCTCAGGAATATGGCGCTGGATAAACTTAAAGAAGGTGCTAAAGAGGCTTTGTATAGTTAGTTTTGGTTAATCATTGTTTTAAACTTTAACATTAAATTCAAACGAAACACTTTATTTTGTCCATGTGAATACTTAAATTCGTTCTTTCTGAGCGAGATACGAAACCCATTTTATGGCGGCGTTAAGAGGTCTTCCCGATGCTGAATTGGTATTGCTTTTCAAAGAGGGCGATGAGGAGGCCTATGCGGAAATTTACCGGCGCTATGTGATTGCTTTAACTCGTTTTGCCGAGTCTAAATTGTTCGACCTGGAAGATGCCCGTGACCTCATCCACGACCTGTTCGTCAATTTGTGGGCCGACAAAGATGATCTTATCATAACGGATAGCCTGAAAGCTTATTTGTTCGCCGTTACGCGATTTCAAATCATTAACAAGATCAGGAAAAACATTGTACGGGAAGCATACGCCGAAAAATTAAGAACGCTTTCACCCGCCTTTCATTCTTTAGAGGCAGAGCTAAACGCGCGTGAGCTGGAAGATAACCTGAAGGCCAGACTGGCAGCGCTTCCTGATAAAACACAATACATTTTCAGGCAAAGCCGGGAAGAAGAACGTACTACCCAAGATATTGCCGAAGAACTTAATCTGTCCAACCAGACTGTAAAAAACCAGGTCAGCATTGCTTTAAAACACCTCCGGCAATCGCTGTCCAGTATCCTCTTTTTCTTTTTTTAAAATTCTTTCGGTACTTTCTTATTGCTCAAACTACTACCGTTTAGATGAGCAAAAATAAGATAGCAGATTTACTGGCGCGTTATCAGAACGGTGAATGTACGCCGGAAGAAAAGGCGCTGGTTGATGAATGGTTTGCGGCACATGGCGCTGAACACACCGGCATTGACCAGATGAATGCTGAGGAGCAGGCAAAATGGTCTGAAGCATTGTTTTCGGAAATAAAGGCCACCAACACGAAAAATGAGCAGCTTAATCAAACCAATGCCCCAAGAAGGTTATGGCCCCGTATAGCTGCGGCAGCGTCCATATTATTGATGCTGTCGGTGGGCGGCTATTTCGTGCTACACAAAAAGCAGCCTGTTCAACTAGCGCAAAACCACATACAAGATATTAAACCGGGCAGCAATAAGGCTATCCTTACTTTAGCCAATGGCCGGCAAATTTCTTTAACGGATGCCAAAAGCGGCCTGGTTGCGCAGCAAGCGGGTATACAGATCAAAAAAACCGCTGGCGGCAAAGTAGTTTATGTGAAAGGCGATGCCAAAGCACCGGCTGAAGCAGCAACCGTTTACAATACCATCACCAATCCTAAAGGCGGCGAGACGGCAGCTATCGAGCTGCCGGACGGATCAAAGGTCACACTCGATGCCGGGTCGTCCATTACATATCCCGTTCCTTTCACAAAACATGAGCGACTGGTAACCATGACCGGCGAGGCCTATTTTGAGCCGGTTCACAATGCTGCTTCGCCATTCCGCGTGAAAGCCGCTGGCCAAATCACCGAAGACATCGGCACCCAGTTCAATATCAACGCTTACGACGATGAGGCTGTCATCAGAACAACCTTGGTGGAAGGCAGCATCAAAGTCGTCGCCAACAATGCCGCAATGACCTTAAAACCCGGCCAGCAAAGTATGACCGGTAACAACCAGCCCATAAAATTAGTGAAGGACGCCGACCTGGAGGAAGCGCTGGCCTGGAAAAATGGTGTTTTCGTTTTCAATAACGCGCCGGTTCAGGAGATCATGAAACAGATCGCCCGCTGGTATGATGCGGACATCGCCTACCAGGGCGATTTCAGCGCGCAGCAATATTCCGGCAGCGTATCCCGCTACGGCAATGTGAGCGATGTGTTAAAGATCATGCAGTCTACCGGTGCCATTCACTTTAAGATCGAAGGAAGGAGGATCACCGTTATGCCCTGATTTTTTATAGGATACCGGTGGCCTGAAAGAAGCCATCCCGACGGCAATCGGGACGGCTGATGCCTGGGCCCCATTGAAAATATTGCTTTCGACACAACTATTGACAATTCACCCAAACATTCCAAATGTATGAATTTATACGTACTTATTTTTAACCGTAAGGCGTGTTGCAGAACCCTTGAAGCTCCTTCGCCTATACATGCGGCCCTCAAAAGAAAGATCATTATGCGGATCAATCTGACATTCATGCTGCTCCTTGCCGCCTTTCTACAGGTAAGCGCCGCCAGTACCGCGCAAACGGTAACGCTGAAGCGTACCAACGCCCCCCTGGAACAGGTACTCAAGGAAATTAAAAAGCAGACCGGTTACAAAGTCTTTTATAACAACAATATGCTCAAAAGCGCCAACCCGGTAACCGCTGACATTTCCGGGCTTGAATTGACCACCGCTTTAGACATTATCTTCAAGGATCAGCCATTAACCTATACCATCCAGGACAAAACCATCATCGTCAAAGTAAAAGAAACGGTCGTCCCCCAAAAGGCCGAACAGGGCCCGCCCGCACCACCGAAAGATATCACCGGCCATGTGGAAACGAAAGAAGGAGTCGTGTTAAATGGCGCTACCGTGATCCTTAAACGGACGAATTCCGGCACGCTGACAGACGAGAAGGGCAATTTCGTCCTAAAAGGCGTTTTAAGTAGCGATGTGATCCAGGTTTCCTATATAGGTTACAAACCTGTGCAGGTTCAGGTTGGGGACAAAACAGTATTTAATATTGTCATGACCGAGGCGACGAATTCCCTGGACCAAGTTGTCGTTCAAGCCTACGGTCAGACAAGTCAACGGTTAAACACCGGCGACATCGCTACCGTATCCGGGAAGGACATTGAAAAACAGCCGGTGATGAATCCGTTATTAGCGCTGGAAGGCCAGGTGCCCGGATTGGATGTGCAGCAGACAAGCGGGTACCAGAGCGCGCCGGTAAAGGTGGAACTTAGGGGACGCAGCTCCATCAGCGGGCTATCCTCATCAGATCCGCTCTATGTTGTAGATGGGGTGCCGCTCTCTGTCGTTGAAGTAGGAGGAGGATCTTCGTATGCCTATGGCTCATCTGGATTTATACAAAATGGTTTGGGTGGGCCTGCCGGCGGCCAAAGCCCGTTATTTAGCCTGAATTCTGCTGATATCGAAAGTATTTCCGTTTTAAAAGACGCCGATGCCTTGGCAATATACGGCTCCAGGGGCGCCAATGGCGTAATATTGATTACTACGAAAAAGGGCAAGGCAGGCAAAACAAACTTCAATGGGAGTTTCGAGGAAGGTTATACCCACCTGGAGGCAACCACGCCATTACTTAACACTCAGCAATATATACAAGTGCGTAAAGAAGCTTTCAAGAATGACGGGATCACCCCCAATGAAGGAAATGCTTACGATCTCCTGTCGTGGACAGCTAACCCTTACACCAATTGGGAAAAATTATTGTTGGATGGTGTTGGAAAGTCAACAGATTTTCAGGGCAGCCTTTCCGGAGGAAATAATCTAACGACTTACCGCATAAGTGGCGGCTATGGACGTCTTACTACCCCTTTCACCCTCAAGGGCTCTGAACAAAAGTATTCCTTATCGTTAAATATCACCAATAAATCACTCAACCAAAAATTCGTCGTGTCATTCACGAGTGATCTTAGCTATGCGAATGTCGACCTTACCAATCTTACGGCCAATTTTTTATTACCACCCAACGCTCCGCCTATATATGACGCCCAGGGCAACCTGAATTTTGTCGGCTGGACACCTGTCCGGAATCAATACCCATTTGCTGGAGTTAAGCGCCCTTACGACGATCAGACAGCATTTACTAACTCGACTTTAAACTTGAGCTATGAATTTGTGAAAGGCCTTGTGGTTTCGACAAATTTTGGCATGAATTATAGTTCCGGTGATCAATATGCGCTAACCCCTATAGCCGCGCTAGATCCGCTGCAGAACCCGCTTGGTAATGCCTCCTTTGGGAACAATACCACTAAAAATCTCATTATTCAACCGCAAATTACGTATGATCGGACGATTGGGAAGGGCAAATTGAGCGCCTTGCTAGGTGGTAGCTTACAGTATACGAGCACTGATGGAAAGGAAGAAAACGGATACGGCTATACAAGTGATTATTTAATTAAAACCATTTCCGACGCCCCAACGGTTACTGATAATGACTTCTATGGCGAATACAAGTTTGCAAGCTTTTTTGGCAGGATCAACTATAACTGGGGGGACAAATATCTAATAAATATATCTGCCAGACGGGATGGATCGAGTGTATTTGGTCCAAACCGCGAATATGGAAACTTTGGAGCTATCGGCGTCGCCTACATTTTTACTGAAGAACAATGGTTTAAGGACAAGTTCTCCTTTCTGAGTTTCGGTAAAGTGCGTGCCAGCTATGGGACGACTGGTAATAGCACAGGCGTTGGCTATTATGGTTATATAAGCCGCTATAGCGCGAGTGGGCTTTTTTCTTATGACGGCATCACGCAATTACAGCCAACGCAACATGCGAACCCCGACTTTCAGTGGGAAGTGGATAAAAAATTAGAGTTCGGCCTGGACTTGGGATTCCTAAAAGATCGCATTTTGTTTTCTGGTGATTACTACAGGAACCGAGTAGGGAATCAATTGCTAGATTATCCTACTCCCGCGTTTACGGGATTTACTTCGGTAGTGCAAAATTTGCGTGCGCTCGTTCAAAACGCAGGTGAAGAGTTCACTTTAAAAGCAAAATTGATTGACGGCAACGCCTTTAAATGGAATTTCAATTTCAATATCGCTTTCAATCAAAATAAACTGGTATCTTTTCCGGGTTTGGCCAACTCACCTTACCGGAACACTTTCATCGTTGGGCAACCTTTAAATACCGTAAAGCTCTTGCATTATCTTGGCGTTGACCCTTTAACGGGTCAATATCAATTTGAAGACAAAAATCATAACGGGGTAATTGAGGTTAATTCTGGCTCAGCAAATGATCCAACAAACGATCTGTATGCCATTAATACCAATCCAAAGTATTTTGGGGGGTTCGGCACCGATTTCAGTTATAAAGATTTCCAGTTGAGCCTGTTCTTCAATTATAAACAGCAAATGGCTTTTAATACTTTAAACCAAGGCAGGAACCCCGGTTCGATCAGTAATCAGCTAACATCCATATTGGGCAAAGAATGGCAGTATCCGGGCGATATTGCTACAGTGGCGGGATTTACCACGCAATATACCCAGTCATTAAATAACTTTCGCTCTTCAGATGCCGGTTATACAAATGCATCATTTATCAGGTTGAAAAACCTGGTATTTTCTTATAACCTGCCCAAACTTCTTGTTAATAAGATTGGTCTGAATAGTGTAGTAGCGACCTTTACCGCGCAAAACTTATTTGTCATTAGCCCTTTCCAGGGCGACCCTGAAGTCACAAGCCTAGGTGCATTACCGCCACCTAAATACTTACTTTTTGGACTGAAGATTAATCTTTAAAACTTATTCAAATGAAACCGAAAATTAACTTCTTAAATTATAGCATACTTATACTGATTGGAATTAATCTCACCGCCTGTAAAAAATTAGTGGAGACACCAGAACCCACGAACACTATAACCGCAACCGAGACATTTAGCAACACATCAACGGCTACGTCTGCCCTGGTGGCTATTTACGGCGATATGACAAATCAGGCCCCAGGGTATGCTGATGGAGCTACCACATTTTATTGTGGAGCATCGGCAGACGAATTGTTATTATACCAGGCCGCCGGTGAAGACGCACAAATACAAGACAATAAGTTGTTATCGAGCACTAATATATTTACAGGCGCGTTTTGGAACGAAATGTATTTTGATATTTATATGGCAAACGGCATCATCAATGGATTACAGGCGTCTAATACAGTTTCCGCTTCAGCGAAGCAGCCTTTAATCGCTGAAGCCAAATTTTTGCGCGCGTTCGATTATTTTTATTTAGTTAATCTGTATGGCGGCGTTCCCCTCGTCACAACGACGGATTATAATCAAACCGCACTGTTACCACGCGCGACCACAACCCAGATTTACCAGTTGATCACAGCAGATCTCGAAGCTGCCATAGCCGGCCTTCCTATTGATTATTCTGCATCGAACGGCCAGCGGGTGCGTGCCAACAAATGGGCTGCGACAGCGTTACTGGCGAGAGTCGATCTTTATTTGGGCAATTGGGCCGATGCTGCAAAAGAAGCGTCAGCGGTGATTAGCAACACTGGTACCTATAGTTTAGTCAGTAACTTGAATAACGTTTTCCTGGCCAACAGCACTGAAGCCATTCTTCAACTTATTCCTACCGGCACCACAAGTTATGCTGTGCCTGAAGCATACATAAACGTACCCTATCCGCCAAATACGGGCAATCCGAATTACTATTTAACTGATCAGTTGCTCAAGGCTTTTGAACCTGGTGACCAGCGAAGAGCTGCCTGGGTGGACAGTACCAACTACTCCGGCGTTTATTACTATCCATACAAGTACAAGGTTCAAATTGCAAGCCAAAACAGCATCCCGGAATATTACATGGTGTTGCGGCTCGCGGAACAATACCTGATCAGGGCAGAAGCGGAGGCTAATAACAATGATTCCAATGACGCTATAGCAGACTTGAATGCGATCAGGCATCGTGCGGGCTTGCCAAATTACCCCGGTTCGTCCGATAAAAACGCAGTTTTAAACGCAATTTATCATGAACGACAGATCGAGTTATTTGCGGAATGGGGGCATCGCTGGTTTGATTTAAAAAGAACCGGCCAGGCAAACAGCGTATTAAGCGCGATTTCCTACAAGCAGCCTTGGCATTCGACCCAACTGCTGTACCCGATTCCATACCCGGAAACTATAACTGATCCTAACCTTACACAAAACCCCGGGTATTGACAACAATTGACGTGGACATCGTAAAATGAATTGAAAACCATTAGCTAAATTCAAATGAAAAAATTTTCTTATATTCTATTAGGTATGGTTATGTTAATGATCATATCGGCTTGCAAAAAAGAAGCATTACCAAAGGCCTCGGGAGCAGCCTCGTTGACCATAGTAAATGCCGTTAATGGTAGCACTGCTTTGATACCGAATTTTAACAGCGGCCAAACACTGAAATATTTCAGAACTGCCATCCAAATCGGTTACGGGAGTTCTATAGAGTTCGGTAGCTATGTAGGTAATATTCCTTTAGCCCTATCGGACTTTTCGGATACTACGAAAATGGTATATAACCATACGTTAAATATTCCCGCTTATGCTATACAAACATTGTTTTTAGCAGGAACCTTAAGTAACGTGGATAGTTTTGTCACTACCGATAAGGTGCCCACCTTGGCCGCTGCTGACAGTTTGTGTGCTATCCGGTTCGTTAACCTTTCGCCAGGCAGCAACCCGGTCAGCGTAGATATACAAGGCAAAGCCAATGGCTCTGAAGTATCGTCTTTAGCTTACAAAAGTATCACAGACTTCAAGACCTATCCGGCCAAATGGAATATTTCAGATTATAATTTTGAGATACGGGATGCATCAAGCGGCGTTGTTCTGGCAACTTATGACCTTTCAGGCGTAAACTACGGCGATGATGGCGATCAAAATCAAAACTCGGTCAGAAATCACAGTTTTACCATTGCTTTTTATGGCTTACCAGGGTCACAAGGTGCATTCTTAATCAATAATTATTAGCCAACTCCAGATATTAAGGACATGTGCCATTCATCAAAAAGCGATCTATTAAATCGCACGGTAATGCTCACCTCGTCAGACGCGGTCGTCAGTGTGTGAATAAGGACTGAATTAAAGTTTGATTTTCCCGAAATGTACTAAGCAGGCAATACTCTTAGCCGAGTATGGCTGTGCTATTGAAGAATATCAGATAGCGCTTGTCACTAAATCATTAATGAACAAAAAACATGAAAAACAACATATTTTATAATTTACTATTTGCCATATCAATTACCTTATTTAGTCTTTCTACTGCGTTTGCACAAGGCAATAATAAGCCCGATTTTACCGGGACGTGGAAAATCAACGTTTCGAAAAGCGACTTTGGAGGCGCTCCTGCCTATAGCCTGAATAAGGCTTTGAAAATTGTTCAATCTGTTAACCAAATAGAGATCGACCGTACCAGCGAAGATGATAAAGGCGCTGATTCCACTGCTGTGGAGTCAGCGATTTATAACGGCAAGCCGGTGCAAATTAAAAACAATAGCGGCGTAGTTAAAGAATTCACTTTTAATTGGTCGGCTGACGGTAAAGCCCTTACGGAAGTGTTTAGCTACAGCAATGTAAGTGGTGAACCTATGTTTCAGGGTAAAGAAACGCTTGAGCGATCAGATGACGGTAAGGCACTTATTATAACCCGTAATGTATCTGCATCCAATGGCTTCCAATATACGGTAAAGGGTTATTATGACAAATCCAATTAAAAACGGATTTGCTGTCATGAGCAGATATATTATAGTAATTGGGCTGGTGTTACTGAGCTTAAACGGGTTTGCGCAGGATAAGAAAACATTTGACCTAACGCCAAAAGTTAATGTCTTCCTCGGCACTTCCGGTGATCACGGACAATTGTCGCCCGCAGCTTCGTATCCGTTCGGTATCTTGGATAATGGACCGCAGACTTACCCGAACCTGCATTCTGGTTATGAGCATAAAGCCAAGGTTTTTTTAGGCTTTACGCATGGCCGGCTGGAAGGCGTAGGCTGTATGGGCAGCGGGGGCAATATCCTGGTCAAGCCGTTTATGGACAACCCCGAAAAGTTATTGCTTAAAAAGTCTGAATCGGGAGAGCCAGGCTATTACGCCGTTAGTTTCAGCAACGGTGTCCGTTGCCGCTTTACGTTGAAGGAAAAAAGCGGCATCGAGCAGTACCATTTTCCCACAGGAAGACACGGGTTTTATATCGACCTGGCGTATACGCTAACCAATGGCTTTAAAGCAGAAAAGCACCAGGTTTCGGGCAATACTATCATCGGCTGGATCGAAAGCGGCACCACATGTCGCGTCGGGACTTACCGCATCTATTATGCGTTAGAGTTTGACCATCCGGTAAATTTCATAGATAGCGCTTCAAATACTTTTACTTGTTTAACCAATACGAGGGATGTTACTGTCCGCGTCGGCTTTTCATCGGTCAGCGAAGCTTATGCCAAAGCAGCGATCAACAAGACGTCGTTTGAAGAAACCAAACGAGCGGCCGCAATTGCCTGGACAAAGGAATTGAATCGTATCAGAATTGCCGGCGATCCGCAGGAGGAAAAGTTGTTTTACAGTTTGTTGTACCGTTGTATTCATGCGCCTTTTGACATCACTGAACGGGATGGCAGTTACCGCGGCAGCGACGGTAAGATTTATCATACAGACCGAAAAGCCTATTCCGGCTGGACGATTTGGGACAACTACAAAACGACATTGCCACTCTTATCTATCACTGCGCCTAATCGCTACCAGGATATGGTTACCTCCATAGCCAATCTTTATAAGACAGGCAAAAAAAGCTGGGCAACGGCGACAGAACCCTGTAATAGCGTTCGCACAGAACATGCGATAGTGGTTTTACTGGATGCCTATAACAAGGGCTACAAGGTGGACTTCGCAGGGATAAAAGATAGTTTGTTAAAGGAAGCCAATAACTTGGATTTTTCAAAGCCGGACAAGGCACTTGAAAGCAGCTATGATTGCTGGGCGATGGGAAATATCTTAAAGATCCTGAATGAAGGTAGCGCGAAGGATTGGCTGAAGAAAACGGCTAATTGGCAGACCTATTGGCATAAAGACTTTGAGAATTTAGGTAAGCCGGACGTTGATGAACTTTCCGCCCGGAACATGTACCAAGGCACGATCTGGCAATACCGCTGGTTTGTGCCATTCGACCAAAAAGGTTTGATACAGGCTTGCGGCGGGGAAACCAATTACCTGAAACAGTTGGATGAATTCTTCGACAAAGACTATTACAACGCCGCCAATGAGCCGGATATACAGGTGCCGTACCTATACAACGGTACCAGCCAGCCCTATAAATCCCAAAACATCATTCACAAGTATGCGAAAGATACGGTCATTCAATATTATGAGGATGATAACTATCGGGGAATCGACCCGCAAATCAAAAGGGTCTATAATAACCATCCGGATGGTTTACTGCAAACCATGGACGATGACATGGGTGCCATGTCCGCCTGGTATGTGCTGGCGGCAATCGGTTTATCACCGGCATGTGTGGGAACGCCGGTATGGTACCTGCATGTACCCTTATTCCCATCAGTAATTATCGGCAAATTGCATATACAGACAAATGGTAAGGGCCGCTTTATCCAGTCACTTCGTTTCAATGATAAACCGCTTGAGCGTAACTGGCTGACTCAGCAGGAGATAATGGCGGGCGGAAGGATGGTCATTTATGCAGGAAAACTGCCTAATAAAAGTTTTGGCATCAAAGATCAATTTATCACCAGTTTGAACGTGCAATGAAATTAAGCTACTTCATTATCGGTCTCTTCTTGTTTGGTCCGCCATGCCTAGCCCAGGAACAGGCGAGTGTGGTTATTGTTGACACCGGCCACGTCATGATTAGCCGGGATATTTACGGCTTGTTCTCCGAACATTTAGGGCGTGGTATCTATGATGGTATTTACGGTAAAGGGAAAATACGCCAGGACATCGTACAGGCACTTAAAGATATCCACCTTCCTAACCTTCGCTGGCCAGGTGGCTGCTTTGCCGACCAGTACCATTGGCGGGACGGCATCGGCCAGAACAGGCCAAAAACCGTAAATACAACTTGGGGCATGGTGACCGAAGATAACAGTTTCGGTACGGACGAATTTATGGAGCTGTGTAAGGAGATCGGCTGCCAGCCTTATATCGCCGGTAATGTCGGCACAGGTTCTCCGCAGGAGATGAAGGATTGGGTTACCTATCTGAACTATGACCATCATTTTAAGGTAAGTTACTGGGGCGTGGGCAACGAAAGCTGGGGCTGCGGCGGCAATATGACGCCCGAGTATTATGCGAACTTATATAATCACTTTGCAGCATTCTTACCGGATTATCCGGGCACCCGACTAAGAAAAATGATCAGCGGCCCGAATGCGGACGATTATCACTGGACGGAGGTCATGATGAAAAACATCGGGGCCGATAATGCCTGGGGATTGTCGCTGCACTATTATACGTTTCCGACCGGCAAATGGAATCCGAGGGGTTCGGCAACCCGGTTCAACGAGCAGGAATACGCGCAAACGCTGCTGGAGGCGGAAAAACTGGACACGATCCTGGCGCACCACGAACGGATCATGGACAAATACGATCCGCAGAAAAAGCTGGCTTTGGCGGTGGATGAATGGGGCGTTTGGACGGACACTGAACCGGGAACGCCGTCCTACGCGATGTACCAGCAAGGCAGTCTGCGTGATGCGCTGGTTGCCGCTACGACGTTGAATTTATTTAATAACCATGCTGACCGTGTAAGGCTCGCCTGCCTGGCTCAAACGGTGAACGTCATTCATGCGGTGAT
>JBQCIS010000006.1:0-6017 GCA_051953515.1 Mucilaginibacter sp. | reverse complement strand
GCCGCTGCCGAGTCGCCGGTTACGGGGTCGCCCCAGTTACCCTGGCAGTCGATCATCAGGTTTTTCTGACCGATCTGCACCATAGCGTCGCCAATAGAAGCATCGCCATGCGGGTGATACTTCATGGTATTACCTATCACGTTGGCGGCTTTGTTAAAACGCCCGTCGTCCATCTCCTTTAGCGAGTGCAGGATACGGCGCTGAACAGGCTTTAAACCGTCGTTTATATGAGGCACGGCGCGGTCGAGGATTACATACGATGCATAATCCAGGAACCAGTTTTCGTACAATCCGTCGAGGGAGGTAATGTTATGTAATTTTTCTTCGCTATTTGCCGGTATTTCTTCCGGTGTTAAGTCGTCGCTCATGTAGTAACCCTAAAAAAATATGGATGGGTAAAGATAAAGTAAATGTGCAGATGTGCGGATGTACAGATAAGCAGATTTTATTAACAAGTGAACACAGGTGTGAAAATGTGCTGTGTGCGTTTTGAGATTGAGGGGTATATTGATTTAATTATTGCTACTAACAGCTACAAGTCAGTTGTCGTTTCTCATCTCTCTTAACATCACATTATAACGCCATTTGCGCAGCATGGCATTCACCATATTTACAATGCGTTTAGCGCGGGTTTCGCTGGTTTTGGCATCGTTTACCCATTTAATAAAGTAGTTGCGGTGCGAGCCGGGCAGCGAATTGAAGAAATCCCATGCTTCCGGTTCAAAATCCATACACTCTTTCAGGTCGTCGGGCATTTCTATTTTAAAGTCGTCATGCGGTTCCAGCTTTACATGCAGCATGGCACCTGCATTCTTACGCAACGCTTTACGAATGTCAGCCTTCAGCGCGAGGATAAAGTTTCCTTCGCCCATAGGCATTAGCGCAAGCCCCGAAACCGCCAGTCCATCCAACATACCCTTCACGCGGAACGACTTTTTGTTGCCGGGTTTCATTTGCTGTGCAATATCTGCCGCAATTTCAATATAGCTCCAGCCGGTTTTCTCGCCCTGTTCGTCAAATTGCAGAATTATGGTGTCAAATTCAACCATGTGGATACATTAAGTCTGTTCTGTTAAACTTTGTGGCAATTTTAATGCAAAATGTTAAATGTTTGTTAAATCGTAATTCAGCGCACTTTTTGTTGTAACACCTGGGTGGTTAGTGTTGTCATATAGTCGTAAATCTATTAAATAATTTAACACAACAGTTATGAAAACATTAAAATCAACGCTGGCAGCAATCATCATACTATTCACCAGCGTAGCCGTATCAAATGCCGCCGTAAAACCAGGCCAACCATCACAAAATGATGTAGTAAATATCTATATAAATGCTATCAGCAACGGTAAGGCAACAGACATCGACAAGTTTTTCGACGATGAATTACAGTTTAACGTTCACCGCGGTAGTAATGTAATTACACTAAACAAAAACCAGGTGCTTGATTATCTTAAACAAAGCACCGGCTCAAACGCCCCTGTTGGCACTAACATTACTGTAATGCAACAAGACGATGCCTCTGCAAAAATTAAAGTAAGTTTTAAATATGATGATTATACCCGTACTGATATAGTAACGCTCAATAAAACATTCGGCTGGAAAATTACCGGCGTGGAAAGTACTTCTAAGTAAGTAAATGGTAGATTGTTTAGCACAAAAAGCTCCGGGAGACCGGGGCTTTTTTGTTGGTATATGGTAGTAAGGGAGTTACGCAAGTGTTCAAAGGGCCAAGTTTGCCGGTAATACCATGTAATTGTTTGTTATTTATTAACGCGGATATTTTAATCATGCGCGTCCTATGCCTGTCGAGCTTTTCTGCGCTCACGTAATGCTGCTTTTGCCAGCCAGATATCCCCCACGGTATATTAAATGTTTGTTAAATTTTACTAAAAAGCAAAAAGCCTGCAACGTACTTCAAAATAAAGCTGTCTCATAGATATAAAGCAACTAAATCCAGATTATTATGAAAACATTAAAGCTTTTTGTGCCGTTGCTGAGCTTGCTTATAGTGTTCGCAACCGCCCGTGCGAAGGCCCCAGACGAGGGCATTTTTACGAAAACGCATGCCATAAATACTTATGTTGATGCCATGACCCGCGGAAAGCTGGACGGCTTTGACCTGGTGATTGACTCATCGGCAAAATTTACCATGCTGCGCAAAGATAAACGTCTTATCAGCTATACTAAAAATCAGGAATTGATGTTTCTGAATGAGATAAGGAATGTTGAGGAAAACTGCACTGCCAGCACCACCATAATCGAAAACACTGCAGATATGATTGTGGCAAAAATTGATATGCAATTTGAAGGTTTTACCCGTAGCAATTATGTAAGTATTGCCAATACAGGCAACGGATGGAAGATCATAAACGTGTATTCTGTATTCAATTAAGATATTAATTGGTTTTGAATTACGTTTAGTGTTTATGAGTTGGCCCCTCGCCAGGCGGGGGGCCTTTTTATTTTACATAAGGCTGCAAAACTTGCTGCCATTTATCATATCCTTTGCTGTTGAGGTGCAGATAGTCTGACTGGAACAATGTCGAGTCGGAAACTGTGGTGCCGGGTTTATAGATGACGGTCGCCACGTCGAGATATTTGCTTTTGGGCTTATTTTTCAGCCAGTCTTTTATCAGCGCGTTTGCTTTGTTTACCTCAGCAAAATATTGCATACGGCTTGGACTGGGTTTTATAGACATGAAATAGATATCGGCTTTAGGCAACTTATCGTGTATCATGCCCCAGAGCCGTTTAAATTCATCGGCCACAAATACGGCGCTTTTGCCTGCTGCAATGTCGTTCTCACCTGCATAAATGAATATTTTGCGCGGATGGTAGGGAAATACTATAAACGGCGTAAAATAATCAACAACCTGCCACAGTTCGCAGCCGCCTACACCGCGCCTGATGATAGGCTCGGCAGGGAAACGCTGCTCGAGGTCGGTCCATTTACGGATAGACGAACTACCGATAAACAGTATGCCGTTGGGCTTTGGGAAACTGAGGCTATCCTGGTGTTTAAAGGCGCGGATCTCGTTATCAAATGGAAAACCTTGCTGTCCGAAAACCGGCGCGGCGAATAGAAGGCACAAAAAGAGCCACAATAATTTTATTCTCATAGCAGGTGTAATACTAAACCTTTGGGGGCGTTTTAAATCTTACGAATATAAAAAAAATCATACCGGGTAAACCATTAAGTTTGCCGCACCGTAATGTATAATATGAAGAAAACACTCCCGATAATACTGCTACTGGCAGTTAGCAGCACATTTGCACAGGTAAAACACACTGTAACACAATCCAGCATTGCTTTTCAGATCAAGAATTTAGGTTTCATGACGCATGGTACCTTTGGCGGTTTACAGGCTGATATAAAATTCGACCCGGCAAAGCCTGAGGCCAGTTCTATCAATGCCACTATCGACGTAAATACGGTGAATACCGATAATAGCATGCGCGACGGTCACCTGAAAGGAGATGAATTTTTTGATGCTGCAAAATATCCAAAGATCACGCTAAAATCAGTGTCGCTGAAGCATAAAAGCGGTGATAAGTATGATGGGCAATTCAGCCTCACTATAAAGGATAAAACAAAAACCGTTGATATGCCATTCACTTACACTGAAGCCGGTAATACAGCGGAATTTAAAGGTGTATTAAAAATAAAACGCCTGGATTTTGGCGTTGGCGGCAGCAGCTTGGTGATGTCTGACAATGTGGAGGTGGATATTGATGTGAAGACGGGTAAGTGATTAAACTTTTTTATTGGTGACAATTAGGGCTAAACTTCGCCTGTATAAACTTCCGTATCGTAACGGAAGGTAACCTTGCCATCTTCGTTAAATTGCTTAAAAATATCTTTCAGCATGGCCAGGAATTTCTTTCCCTGCCTGCTGTTTTCAGGCGGGACGTATGACGATGAAAACGCACGACCTATCAGCCCTTCCTCGTCAAAAACCTGCTTGTTGGGGAATTTTTTAAGCAGGTAATTGCCATTTTTAAAAAACGCCTTAAAATCTATGTCGCCGATATTCTGGTGGTTTACTTTGTTATAGTCGACCGTGTTGTTTTTCAGCAGCGCATCGTATGCTTTCAGAAAATCTCCGGCATCGGTTGAGCGATTGTTCCAGACCAGCGCGGCCTTGGCTCCCGGTTTCAGTATGCGCTCAAATTCCACACGCGTACGGCCATTGTTGAACCAGTGAAACGCCTGCGCACATACAACACAGTCTACCTTGTTTTTAGTGAGGGTGGTGGCTTCTGCAATGCCATCAACCGGAATGAAGTTTTTATATACCGACAACTGGAGCTTAGCCGCGGCCAGCATAGATTCATTCGGCTCAACGGCGTAAACCGTGTAGCCCTTATCCAGCAGTAGCTTAGTGAAAATACCTGTGCCGGCGCCAATGTCGGCAATTGCGGCACCTACCGGTAAATGGCATTCCGCTTTCAGGTGTGCCAAAACAGCAGCCGGATAACCAGGACGATATTTTACATAATTATCAACCCTGTCTGAAAAGCGTTTGGTAGGATCGGCTATCATGGTGGTTAAAGATGTATGTGTCAAAGTTAAACGAAAAAAGGCCCGCTATCATACAGGCCTTTTTAAATAAATTTATCAGTAAAAGCGTTAATGGTCATAAGTAACAATCCGTGTTATCTTCCAAACGCCATCTTTCTTTTGCCAGATGTGCAGGAATTTAAAAACGCCTACTATCTCTTTGCCATTTTCTGTATGCGAGAAAGTATGCTGCCCCGTTTCAATAGCGCCGTAATCTTTTATGGGGTAAACTTCCATGCTCCCGGGCACCAGTTTGCGTGTAAGTATAAAATTCTGCTTAAACATTTGACCGAAAGCGGTTATTACCTGATCGAAATTGCGCACGCCCTGGTTATCCTGGAAAAGCTCAAGCCCCGGATCAAAAAAAGTTTTCATGGTATTCAAATCGCGGGAGTTGAAAGCAATAAATAGCAGCGAATCTTCGTGCGCTATCTGCTTGTACAGATCGCCGGATTTGGCCCTCGCTTCTTTATCGATGTCTGTTTGCGCATTGGCGGTAAAGCAGCACATTGCGCTGATGATAAGCGCTGTGAAAAGGATATAAGCATTTTTCATATTGTTGTCGGTTTTCTCTATTAGTCAACCCACAACAATATTGGGTTGCAGAAAAATTAAATACTGATGAAATAAGCCGCCTCGAAAACATGGCCCACGGCCAGTTTCTGTATATTTTCTTTTTGGCTGATGTCTTTATGTTGGCCTTCGGTATCGGTGCAGCCCAGCCATGGTTCAATACATACAAACGGCGCGCCGGGTTTGGCCCAAATGCCGAGGTAGTTGAAATGCGGGAACTCTACGGTAAGCGATTGATCGTGATTTTTGCTTCTCAGGCTCACCTCGCGACTGCGCAGGTTTTTGAAAACGAAGGCATCTTCGTTAAACATATCTTTTTTAAGCCATAGCTTGCGGCCATCAAACTTTACAGGTTCCGTTTTACCGGTGAACATGCCGGCGGCGTCTAAAAGGTGACGCTCTAATTTTTCTTCTACCTCAAATTCGAGATAATAATCTTCATACTGTTCATTGGGATGAAACGGCGCATTAAATGCCGGATGGCCGCCCACCGAAAAATAAACAGTCTTTTTATCGCGGTTAATCACCTTGTAGGTAATGCGCAGTGCATTATCTATCAGCATGTACATTACTTCAAAGTCAAAGTTATAAGGATAAACTTCATGCGTTTTTTCTGAATTGGGGAGCGAAAAAACCGCCTGCTGGTCATCGCTGCTGAGCAGTATGAATTCTGATTGGCGGGCAAAACCGTGCCTTTTCATGGGGTAAGCCTTACCGTCAACCAATAGTTCGTCATTGATCAGGCCGCCCACAATCGGGAAAAGGTTTGGCGCATGCCACGGCCATACGTTTGGGTCGGCCTGCCACATTAATTCACGGCCCTCGCTTTTGTTGTAAACGGATGTAAGTTGTGCGCCTTTGTTGTCAATGGCTACTTTCAGGA
>JBQCIS010000005.1:0-17817 GCA_051953515.1 Mucilaginibacter sp. | reverse complement strand
CGGTTGATTCCTTGCGTTTGCCAATGATAAGCGCGCATGGAACGTGGTATTCGCCACCGGGGAATTTTTTAGGGTATGTACCCGGTATCACTACCGAACGTGCCGGTACACGGCCTTTGTATTCAACAGGTTTTTCCTGTGTAACGTCTATAATCTTGGTTGATGCGGTGAGCACTACGTTAGCACCCAAAACTACTTCAGATTCCAGATGAACACCTTCAACCACAATAGCCCTTGAGCCCAGGAAGCAGTTATCTTCAATAATAACCGGCGAAGCCTGTACAGGTTCCAGCACACCGCCAATACCTACACCGCCGCTCAGGTGGCAATGTTTGCCGATCTGCGCGCATGAGCCTACAGTAGCCCAGGTATCAACCATGGTGCCTTCATCCACATAAGCGCCGATGTTTACGTACGACGGCATCATGATAACGCCGCTGGCCAGGTATGCGCCATAACGGGCAATACCGTGTGGTACAACACGCACACCTTGTTTACGGTAATCGGTTTTCAGCTTCATTTTGTCGTGGAAAACGAAAGGGCCCACCGTTATTTCCTGCATGGAGCGGGTAGGGAAGTACAGAATAACAGCTTTCTTTATCCAATCGTTAGTGTGCCAATGGCCATTGCCTATTTGCTCGGCTACACGCAGTTCGCCTTTGTCGAGGCGTTCTATAACGGTATCAATTGCGTTAACGTATTCAATATGTTGTAACAGCGACCTGTCGTCCCAGGCGTCTTCAATAAGTTTTTTAAGATCTTGCATTGATGAACAGAAATTTTGACAAATTAAATGATTTTTAAGCAAAAATGAGCGATTAAATAACTCAAGTTATGAAAGCAAAGTATATTGTTATAGCTGTCGCATAAACACCTTTCGCCAAAAGGAACACTACTTACCGGTGAGAATAATTGTGTAAAATACGCGTACAATGCAGATTTATCGCACATAAATCGCGTAGTTATCTCATAAACCCGGCACGATTTTGCCTGTTAGAATAAATATAACTAATAATCTCCTGTTATTTAATGATAATGCTATGAAAATGGGAATGAAATTCAAAAAAAGCGTCATGAAAGGCATACCAGGCATCCTTAGTTTTGCCTTGTTAACCTTTGGCTGTAAAAGTCATAATGCTACCAATGCAAACGATTCTGTAGGCGGAACAACAAAAGCCGATTCAGCTATGATGAAAACTCAGCCAACAACTCAGGACAGTAATATGCGCATGAGCGATACTGCAGGCCCGGGTACAGGCAAAGCCAGTCCGGCTCCGGGTACAGGCGGCCCGATGACCGATACGGCAGGAAAGAAGAGATAACATAAATTATTGACAGTTTCTATATGCCATAACCGTTCACATCTATCCGCTATTCATCCAATTGTCACATTGCCATATTGTCAGGCAAACATTTGTGGCAAGCCATTTGATTAGTATATATTTGTATTCACAATTAAAAAAAATTAAGATCATGGCTTTAGAAATTACCGATGCAAACTTTGAAGAGCTTGTATTAAAATCAGATAAACCGGTGCTTGTTGACTTTTGGGCTGAATGGTGTGGTCCGTGTAGGATGGTTGGCCCAGTGGTTGAAGAAATCGCTAAAGAATATGCAGGCAAAGCGGTTGTAGGCAAAGTAAATGTTGATAACAACCCAGGTATTTCTATGAAGTTTGGCATACGCAATATCCCTGCTCTGCTGTATTTTAAAAACGGCGAAATTGTTGACAAGCAGATCGGTGCTGTGCCAAAATCAATACTGGCTAATAAGCTTACCGCACAACTGTAACAAAAATTCTGATCCGCATATAGTAAAAAGCGCTGCATGTTTTCCGTGCAGCGCTTTTTCTATTTTAACCCATATTGTCACCCAAGTTTACAATTCGGAAACTATGGAAGTGTATATAACATAGCTAATACCCTGTTTCTTTAGAAAACTACTAATTGTTATCCTGAATACTATGCCTCCATTTACAAAGTTTAGTTATTATTGTTCAATAGCATGTCCAAACTAAACGACGATCAGCAAATACGGCAACTGGCCAACCTTGAACTGCTTGCCCGGCAGGTGGTTGAAGGCTTTATTACCGGCCTGCATCAAAGTCCTTTCCATGGGTTTTCGGTTGAGTTTGCCGAGCATCGGTTGTACAACAGCGGCGAGTCGGTGAAAAATATCGACTGGAAGCTGATGGCGCGTACAGACAAATTATTTGTTAAACAGTTTGAGGAAGAAACCAATCTGCGCTCATACCTGCTGCTGGATACCTCGTCCAGCATGAATTTTCCCGAAAAAGGAACTAATAAATTGCAGTTCGCTATTTATGCCACAGCATCGCTTATGTACCTGTTCAAAAAACAGCGCGACGCATTCGGGCTATGCCTTTTTTCGGATAAGATAGATTGGCTAAGCGCCGCTAAATCAACCTCCACGCATTTGTTTTATCTGTATGCGCAATTAGAGAAGGTATACGATGAGCCTAAAATTAAAACGCAAACCAATATTACCAATGTGTTGCACCATATTGCGCAGGAGGTTCACCAACGGTCGCTCGTAATTATTTTTAGCGACATGCTTGAAAACAACATGACCGACGCGAAATTGCAGGCACTGTTTGCCGCTATTCAGCATCTGAAATACAATAAACACGAGGTGGTGATTTTTAACGTGCAGGACAAACAGAAGGAGCAGGAATTTAATTTCGATAACCGCCCTCACCATTTTATCGATATGGAAAGCGGCGAGCAGGTGAAGGTACATCCGGGCAAAATACGCGAAGCTTACCTTTCATCTTTAGCACATTATAAAACAGAATTAAAACTGAAATGCGCCCAATATCAGGTTGATATAATTGACGCCAATATTGATGAAGGCTACAATAATATCCTGCGGCAATACCTTATAAAGCGGAACAAGATGGTTTGAGTGGAAATAAAAAAGGCTGTACCTCTCAGGCAGCAGCCTTATAATGTAATAGGGGTACTATAAAACTAAAAACTCGGTATAAAATTAACCTCGAAGTATGAAGATTTAGTGAAGTTTTGTTGCCCGGCTGAATATTAATCTGAAAGTGGTGCCTGCATTTTTAGCTGATGTGATTTGTACGCCGATGTTGTGAAATGCGCTGATACTCTTTGCGATAGCCAACCCCAGGCCATAGCCTTCCTGTTGGTTGGTATCCAGTTTTTCGAAACGGTTAAAGGCCATTTCTATTTCTTTATCGTTCATGCCGATGCCGGTATCGGTTATCTCAAGTGTATAAACATCATCCTGCAATTTGTCTGTAATAAAAATACCGCCATTTGTTTTGTTGTACTTAATGGCGTTGTTTATAATATTAAATAGCAATGTGTACATCAGCGTACGATTTGCCTGCATTGTCCAGGCAAAATACGTGTGGTTATTAAATTGTATCTTTTTATCTTCCAGCCGGTCCTCCAACTCTTCCGACACCTCCTTAATAATGTCGCTGATTACCACCTGATCGGTTTTATTAAACTGGTTGTTCTCTATCTTTGATATCAACAGTAAACTATTGATGATCGATTTCATACGGTTGAGGGTTTTCAGCGACGCGAATATTTTGTTCTCGCTCTCTACAGTCAGCCCTTCCTGTTGCAGAATGTTTTCCAGACGTGAGCTGATAATGGATATCGGCGTAAGCAATTCATGCGAAACATTGGCAATAAATTGCTTTTCGAGCATGAACAGATTACTGATCTTGGTCATAAGCGAACTGATACTGTTGTCCAGCAACTCAAAATCCTGGGTGGAGGTTTTTACCTTTTCGTAGTCAAAGTTCAGCGGGTCGTTTACCTTAATGAGCTTTCGGTCGATAATTTGGTAGAATGGTTTAAGCAGGAAACGGGTAAAGGTAAGATCGATAAGCATAGTAAGCGTCAGTGCAATAAAGAGCATCAACAACGCAAAACCTTTAATAGTACTTTTTAGCTCTTCAACGGTGTACATGGTTTCACCTATTTCGAGGTAATAACTATGTCCCTGGAAATTGAAAGCCGACTTGAGTATGCGGTAAGTTTCTGTTTCGTGTTCTATGGTACGCGCTTCAGTTGCAAAGGTAGCATGATCGGCCAGGCTGGGCTGGTATCTTATTGGCTTAATAACAATGTATTCCTCTTTCAGGATGTTGTAGTCGATAAAACTTTGTTGCTGGTTCAGTATAGCTGCAATCTCTTTTTGCGACAGGTGTTTGATCAGTTCGTGCTTTTTCTCTGTAAGTCGCGTTGCAATATGGTGATAGGTGAGCTGCTCCAGCGAAATTAGCATCAATCCGCCTGTAAACAGGATAATTGCCAGTTTGGTAAGGGCATTATACAGCGCAAGTTTTATCTGGAGTTTCATTTTTGGTTATCTGTTCATTAGCTCACTGGTTCATTAGTTCATTGGTGTAAAGTATGTTAACTAAGTTTGCCTAACTTAACAGATGGGTTTCCATAAGTTCAATGAGCGATACTAATGAACTAATGAACCAGTGAGCCAATGAACCAAACCTAAATATTTATCCTGTATCCGATGCTCCGTACCGTTTCAAACCATTCGATGGGCGAAAATTGGGAAAGTTTTTTACGCAGGTTCTTTACATGTACGTCTACAAAGTTCGAGTCGGAGTTCACTTCCAATATGTCGCCCCAAACGTGTTCCGTAAGGTTGGTGCGCGATATCACCTTGTTCTTATTTAGTACAAGGTAATTAAATATCTCAAACTCCTTTTTGGTGAGGTTAATACGGTCATTCCCGAAATAAACCGTCCGGTTTTGAATATTTATCCTGAAGCCTTTTATTTCTACCTCGTTGCTTTCCAGCTTATGTTTGCGGCGGGTAATGGCATGTATACGGGCAAGCAGTTCGTTCAATGAGAAGGGTTTTGCCAGGTAATCGTCGGCACCTTGTTCAAGGCCCAGTACGCGGTCGTCCACAGCGCCACGCGCGGTAAGAATAATTACTGCATCCTCACGGCTTTTAATGCTTTTTAATGTGCTAAGCAGGTGAAATCCATCGCCGTCAGGCAAATTCAGATCAAGCAGTATAAAATCATAGTTATTTGCCTGGATCTTATCTTCGGCAGAGCGTTTGGTGCGGGCATGTTCAACCGTAAAACCCTCGTGGGTTAAAAATTCATTAACCTCGAGCGCTAAACTTTTCTCATCCTCTACAATCAAAATATTCATAACAGGAGTATTGTAATCTAAATCAAAAATCAGAAATCAGGATACAAGAATCAAGAGTATTCACACTTCTGTATTAAGGTTTATAAAATTGGTCAAATCAATTTTAATATATTACTGTTAAAGAAAATAAAGTTTACCTTCTAACTATGAGATTACCCGTTGAACGCAAACCTATAAAAATTTATCCCGACCCTAAACGGGTAATTGCCAGGTTCTTTTTTAATGGGAACGACCGTGCAAAAGAGGTGATAACGCGTGTTATGCAGATTAGTGAGGATGATGCGTTTGGTATAGTATCGCCTTTATTGCAGGAATATTCCAAGCGCCACCGTAACATTACGCGCATACTTAACCGCCATTGCAGTAAGCTGAAGCCGCTTTTTGCCGATCTTAATATCGATTATGATACACTTACCGTGTACCGCAAGCTGCTTATCGGCTCATATTTTACGCACGAGTATTCTATTGAGTCCGCGGCGTTTTTTAACCCGTCAATTGTTGAGGATCCAGACCAGAGCGAACTTAAAGAAGGCGAAAAGCGCGTCATCATCAGCTTCAGGGCCGTAGGTGAAGGACATATTTCATCTATCACTTTCCGCCGGGCTTATTTCGACAGGGATAATAATATTATTGTGCAGCCCGCGGGTAACTATATCGATGAGGCTGAAATTGTCCGTAACGCGGTTTATAATAAAAAGCTGTTTTTTGATAAAGCCGTAGCCACACAGATCAATATTGATGTATTGAAAGAGGTGGAGACCAGGCTTGATCATCATTTCGAATATGCCAATCTGCGCAGCGTGATCCTCGATTCGCAACGGCTGCAGGAAAGCGATATGCAACGGCTGGAATACGACAAAATATTATGGCTGGCCGACTCGTACTACGAGATCGTTTTCTCGCTGGATACTGACATTTCCGACAGGGTGATCTTCCCCATCTCCGAATACGAGCGTAAAGGTATTGAAGATGCCCGTTTTGTGAAGTTTACGCATGACGATGGCAGCTCGATGTATTACGCCACCTATACCGCTTATGATGGCGCGCTGATTATGCCCAAGTTGTTGCAAACCAGCGATTTTTATAATTTCAAGATCATGCCGCTGTATGGAGCGGGGGCGCAGAATAAAAACCTGGCACTGTTCCCGCGTAAGGTTAACGGTAAATATGTAATGATATCGCGTATTGACGGCTGCAACAACTACATTATGTATGCCGATAAGATCAACATTTGGGAAAAACCCGTTCTGCTGCAGCAGCCTAAGTTTACCTGGGAATTTATACAGATAGGCAACTGCGGTTCGCCAATAGAAACCGAACATGGCTGGCTGATGGTTACCCACGGCGTAGGCCCAATGCGCAGGTATGTGCTTGGCGTGAGCCTGCTGAAACTGGACGACCCATCTGTAGAGATTGGCCGCCTGCGCGAACCCTTGCTGATACCTAACAGCGACGAACGCGAAGGTTATGTGCCCAACGTGCTTTACTCGTGCGGCGCGATCGTACACAATGGTAAGCTGATCATCCCTTATGGCATTTCGGATTCATCGACAGGCTTTGCCGAAGTCGATCTGAAAGAACTGCTCAATAAGTTGATGGATGACGAGAACGTTACCAAACGTGAGGAAGAAGCTGCGCACCAGAAACCGGAAGAGGCAAAGATCACGGTATAAGGCAATGTAGAGACGCATATTTGCGTCTCCTAACAGAAATATTATGTTTGTAGCGACGCGAATTTTGCGTCGCTACAATAAAAATTTCATTTGCTAAAAGACGCAAATATGCGTCTCTACAGATTTATAACTGTATTTCCTTTTTTCGCTTTGCCGGCACCATTACTAACCAGTAAACAAGTGCCCCAAGCAGAATATAGCCTAAAGCACCAAGAATATATCCTGCCGGACTTACGCAAAAAATAAACAGCCAGATAATAATGCCGATAACCGCGGGGAGCGGGTACAATTTCATTTTATAAGGTCGTTCGTCATTGGGTTTACGGACATGCCAATAGATTACTCCGACCGATTGCCCCACAAACTGCACCAATATGCGCATGGCTAAAATGGCCTTGATTACATTGGTTAGTTTAAATAACAGGCTGAAAACAAACCCCAGGCCACCTAAAACCAATAGTGAAACATAGGGAAAGTGCTTCTTCGGGTGCGTCTCGGCAAATACTTTAAAAAAGTTGCCATCAACAGCGGCGGCATAAGGGATACGCGAATACCCCAGCATCACCGCAAACAGCGATGCTGCTGCAATAAGCAACACCAGTACAGTAGCTATCTTCCCGGCAAGCGGCCCGTATATCATCTCGAAATATGTACTAACAATAAAGTGCGAATTGGCGATCTGCTGCCAGGGCATGGCACCGGATACCACTATCTGCATCAGGATGTAAATAAGTGCAATACCGCTTACCGAAATAAATATGCTTCGCGGGATGTTGACCTCGGGTTTAATAATTTCGCCGCCCAAGTGGCAAACGTTATAATACCCCAGGTATGAATAAACCGACTGCAGGGAAGCCTGCCCTAAGCCAACCCAGAAAATCCCGCTTAAGCTGAATGCACCGCTGCCAAAGGAAAATGCCCAATGCGGGTTAAAATGCAGAAACCCGGAACCTATGAGCCATACAAACGTTCCGCCGGTAATAATCCACAACAGGATGGATATTTTACCGATGCTTTTAATGTTGCGATAGAGCAGGATGGTTACCAGTATTACCAACGCGCCGCTTACCATTTTTTGCTGTACCTCGTTCAGGTTAACCAGGTAGTTAAGATATTGTGCAAAACCTATTGCTGCACTTGCTACTACCAGCGGGGCCTGCACAATAGTTTGCCACACCAGCAAAAACGACATCATTTTGCCGAATTTACCTTCGCCGTAAACTTTTTGCAGGAAAACATAACTGCCGCCAGCCATGGGCCACTTAGCGCCCAGTTCAGACCATACCGAACCATCCATAAAAGCCAGCAAAGCGCCAAGCAGCCATGCCAGAACGCATTGCGGCCCCTTCATGGCCGCAACAATGGCCGGGATGGTAATAAAAGGGCCGATACCCACCATATCGATCATATTAATGGCGGTGGCCTGTGCGAGAGACAGGCCGCGTTCAAGTTTGGTGGAGGTTTCGGACATAAGGCGTGATTTTTCGGTATGCAATGTATTATTTTATATGCATCAAATTATCCCGGGCAGTTTTTTTGATTCAAAATTTACATAGAGTATCCTAAACGCTATACACTTGCGGTGTGTGTGGAATAAGCATATAGATCAGAGCGATATAGATTGTTAACCTGTAGTGAAATAATGTGTAGTTGAAGTTAATCAGCGATGGATTGACCATTCCTTTGTACACAAAGCTGCAATAACATCTGGTTTGGCACAGGCATTGCTCATTCTGATATGAACGTTTATTTTGCTAATAATGTGTGAGTTAGAAAGAATAGTATGGTAAAATAATTATCAAAACAATGGATCATTTCAGGGAAATAAAAAATACTTTAACCTGGCATAACGAAGGCAAGTTTGAAGTGATACTTATTAACGGTATTATTTCGAAGCTTAACTTCTGTGAACCGGGTAAAGGACCGCAGGATCTGGGCAAGTGCCTTAATTCAACGGATTATAAGTTTTTAAGGAATGTTTACACCAGCCTCGGCGAGTTGTTTGCATTTATTGATGAAGAAAATAAACGATTGGGCTACCAATATTCGCGCGATGAGGGACTGCCTGCTTATGTGCCTGCTGAAGAAGAACCTGCGGAATTCCCTGGTACTTCCGAAACCCGGCTCAGGGTATTAAATAGCGAAGAGGACCGTAAAGATACCGATCCGCGGGATATGGAGTTGATAGCGTAAATACACAATCTTTTCATTGCGAGCAGATTGTGGAATAGGCTGCGCAGCGAAGCAATCTAGCCGCATTCTAATGAAAACGCGGAGGTTGCTTCGTCGCCCTCATACACCTATCTAAGCTGCTCCTCGCAATTGTAAAGGTTTAGTAATTCGGTTACAGAATTACTAAACCTTTATAGCAATGACAGTTTTTATTAACCCAATATCTTCTGATACAATCCATAATAATCATCCACCATTTTCTCACAGGAAAATTGCGATCGCGCCCAATCATAGCAGGCTATCCGCTTTATACTATTAATGCGATTAACCGCCCCGGCGGCCTCATCTATCGTATTCACTAAAAAACCTGTTTGCCCATCCTGTATCAATTCGGGCATCGAGCCTTTATTAAAAGCGATGACCGGCGTACCGCAAAGCATGGCTTCGGCCACACTCATGCCGAAAGGTTCGTTAAAATTGATGGGATGCAGCAGCGCATAAGCATTGCCTAACAGGTTCTTGCGTTCGTTTGGCCCCGCATGGCCTATATATTCCACCTGTTCATCCAGTTCAGGTTTTATTTTCTCTTTAAAATAGCCTTCATCCTGCACAATGCCTGCTATCAGCAATTTGCGTTTACTTTTGCGGGCTATCTGTATAGCTTCCCAGCAGCCTTTATCATGGTGAATGCGTCCGAAATACAGCAGGTAATCACCGGGTTTTGCTATAAACTCAAAATCCTTTATGTTAAGGCCGTTATAAACCGTTGCAAGATATTGCAGGTCAGGGCTGCGGTCGGAATTGCTGATGGATACATAGTGCCCTCTCGAATTATATTTCTTATACACCGGAATGATCCTGGGTGACGAAAAACCATGAATGGTGGTTATGATCGGCGTTTTGATCAACCCTGAATAGGTAAGGGGCAAAAAATCAAAGTTATTATGGATCAGGTCGAATTGGTTTGCCTTTTCCATCAGGTTGCTGATGTGCAGGCACTCCAGCACTTTGGCGTCCTGTGTGCGGTCTTCCTCGTAACCTGTCTTGCAAATAGCATCCAGCTTTCCGGCGGTGATGGAATCGCCGGTAGCAAATAGTGTTACATTCACTCCCTTTTTTACCATACCCTCGGCAATGTTGGAGGCTACTTGTTCCCATGGGCCATAGTGCCTGGGCGGTGTGCGCCAGGCAACGGGGGCTAATACGGCAATGTTCATCTTAACAGATCTCCATTCGCTGACCGACTTTATTATATTCGTATTCCAGCTCAAAGGCTTTCAATACCGTAAGGTGCGATATGAGGTAAGCCAGCGTACTTTCCGCGCCCTGGTTACGGTTAATGCCGGTTGGCAGCAGGCCATCGCAGCAGCCTTTGGTTTCATGGTCATATAACGGCGCGCGCAGGCTGTTTTCGCCCAAAAACCACCTGTAACACAGGAACATCTTTTCGATGTATTCCGGTTTTCGGAATAGCTCATACGCCTGAAAATTCATCAGCACCATTGCCATGGTTTCTATCGCCTGCTGGTCGTAAACCGGGAATTCGCCACCGCGCTGGTACCAGCCATCATTACCAACCGGACTTAGATAGCCATTGGCCAGTGTCAGTTTATCCAGAAACGCCATTGTGGTCAATGCAATATCGCGTACACGCTCATTCCCGGTTATCCCCGCCGAATGCAGCAACGCGAGTGGAAGTATGGCATTATCGTACGTCATTTTATCCTCAAACCATTCCCAATCTTTGCTGCGTGTATTTTCATAAGCGTCTATCAGCGGCTGGGTAAGTTTAACCAGTTCATCCAGCATGCTCTCGTCCGTAGGTACCGCTTTTAAATATTGACTCACCCCAATAATGGTATTGGCCATGCCGCGCAAATGCGTTAATGCTTTAAAATGCGGCAAAGAGCGATGAAACAATTCCATTGCAAACTCGCGGTATGAGTTGCTGGCCGCGCAGCTAATCAGGTAACCCAATGCCCATATTGTGCGGCCGAATGAATCTTCTGAGCCCACTTCATCCAGATATTCTCGGTTGAAGCTTAAAAAATTGCGGAAGTTGCCATCCTCGCGCTGCATATAGTGGATATAACTGAGGTAAACCGGCAACAGGTCAAACGCCTCGCGACTTTTGTTGCGTTGATAGGCCATCAATGCCATAATTAGCGCACGCGAATTATCGTCAAGGCAATAGCCTTCTTTCAGGTTAGGAATACCGTATTTGGCATGCTGCACAATGCCGGTATCGTCTGTAAGCCTGATAACGTGTGCCAGGCTGAATTTTGGCAATACTTCGGGGTCCACAATGCTGTTACGCAATATCTTATCGCTAAAGTCATGATCCTGCCGTGCCTCCTGTGCAACCTTAATATATTCGGCGCCTATAACCGGCCAGCGTAAATGCAGGCCATACTCATAGGCATTGTTTTTTAGTTCATTCAGCAATCGGTCCTGGTCGAGTAGTTCTATTATAGTATCGGCCAGTTCATCACTGTCTTTAAAATTGAATAAACGCCCGCGGTTATCTGCAAGCAGCTCGGTAGCATGCCAGTAAGGGGTAGATACTACAGCGGCACCGGCGCCAACTGCATACGATAGTGTACCGCTGGTGATCTGCGCCTCGTTCAAATACGGCGTAACATAAATATCGCAGGCTGTAAGGTAGTTTACCAGTTCGTTTTCTTCCACAAACTGGTTAATAAACGACAGGTTTTTTGAAACCCCTAACTGATTTGCCAGCGATTTTAGGTGATCACGATATTCCTCGCCCGAACTTTTAATAACCCCGGGATGCGTATTACCCAACACTACATACATTACATCAGGGTGTTTTTCAACTATCTTAGGTAACGCTTTTACCACAGTTTCCAAACCCTTGCCGCGACTTAACAGACCAAAAGTGAGCAGCACGCGGTGATTTTTAAACTGCGACAGGCTTTTAACCGGATTCACTTCAGGTGCTTCAACATCTGGCACGCCGTGTTCAATAATCTGTATCTTTTCAATCGGTACATCATAAATACCGGTTAAAAACTCAACCGCCCGTTGGCTCATCACAATAATTTTAGACGATTGTTCCGCTATTTCGCGGATAATAATGCGCTGCACATAGCTCGGTTCACGTAATATGGTATGCAGGATAGAGATGAGTGGTTTTTCAATGCGGTTAAGCAACGGCAGAATATAAATGCCGCTTTCGCCGCCATAAATACCAAACTCATGCTCCAGTATACAAGCATCGGCCGAACTGTTATTAATATAATTGGCCGCGCGTATATAATCTTTCTGACTGTTTTGCCTGATGATATATTTTACCTCTTCCGGATATTCATACTCGTCCATTTTTTCAGAATCGTTCAGGGCGACCACAAAGCCGCAATCTGCCAGTTTACGATTATTGAAATTGGCGTTGATGGCTCGCATCAGGTTGTTATTAAAAGTAGCAATCCCGCATTCACGGGGTGGATAGGTTGATATATATGCAATCTTCATAGTTATAGCAAGTGTTTGTAGTAATCTTGAAAAGTTTTGAAGCAGCGGCAATGTAAAACGTACACTAATGCCTTAAAAAAAAGCCACAATTGCCCAAAAAACTGCATCTGAAGCCAGTTTTTAATGGATTTGTACATCTGCTCTAATAATTGCAGAAACCATACCATTTTACCCCAAAAAGTTAAATAGTCAGGAGAATGTTACAAGAGAATGGTGATTAATGGCATGCATTGCGCGTAATGGAGTAGCGTAAAGTAAAGGTTTTTGGCTGTGCTCAGAATGATATGGTTTGTAAGAACTCCAGATGAGAGTTGGATATAGCGTAACCCACTGATAGGTGGGAAAAGCTCGCAGCTATCATACCGCCCACTCAATTGCCTCAACTATCACCCCGCAAGCCTTCCTGATCTCCTCTTCTGTAATGATCAATGGTGGCGCTAAACGCATGGAATTACTGCAATGCAGAAACCAGTCTGTCACCACGCCATTGGCAATGCAGCGGTCGATGATTTTTTTGTTTAGTTCAAAGCTTTCCAGTTCAATGGCCAGCATCAGTCCTTTGCCGCGCACTTCTTTTATGGCAGGATGCACCAGTAGTTCCCTTAACAGCGCTTCCTTTCCGGCAACGAATTCGCACAGGTTTTCATTCAATAAAACCTCCAGCGCAGCCAAACCCGCCGCACAGCAAACCGGGTGACCGCCAAAAGTGGTGATGTGCCCCAGGATGGGATTTTCTTTTAATGCCGACATGATCCCGTTCGATGCAACGAACGCCCCAACCGGCATACCGCCACCCAATGCTTTGGCCAGCAGCAAAATATCGGGCACTATGCCAAAATGCTCAAAGGCAAACAGCTTTCCCGTACGGCCGAAGGCGGCCTGTATCTCGTCCAGTATTAGCAACGTGCCTGTTTCGGTGCATTTTGCACGTAATGCCTGCATATAGGCCACATCCGGCACGCGAACGCCTGCTTCGCCCTGTATGGTTTCGATGATAACGCAGGCAGTTTGCTCGTTGATGAGGTTAAGGTCTTCGATCGCGTTAAAAGGGATAAATTGCACACCCGGCAACAGAGGACGGTAAGCCTGTTTAAACTCTTCGTTGCCCATTACACTCAAGGCGCCGTGTGTACTGCCATGATAGGAATTTTTGCAGGCGATAATATTAGGTCGACCCGTAAAACGCTTAGCCAGCTTTAAAGCGCCTTCAACAGCCTCCGTTCCCGAATTGGTAAAGTATACCGATTGCAGGCTTTCCGGTAGCAGCGATACCAGCTTTTCGGCAAAGCGCACTTGCGGCGTTTGTACATATTCGCCATAAACCATCAGGTGCATGTATTTATCTACCTGCTCCTTTATGGCATTCACCACATACGGGTGGCTATGCCCCAGGTTGCTCACCCCGATACCCGATATCAGGTCGATATAAGGTTTTCCTGTGGCATCATACATATAAATGCCCTCGGCCCGCTCAAATTCAAGCAGGAGGGGGAAGCTGGTGGTTTGCGCGTTATTGGCTAAAAAAAGCTGGCGAAGGGTAAGCATAAGGCAAAGATAGTTTGGAGATATGAAATTCCTGACGAAGCCCGCTAAAATAAGATCGTGTTAAAACAAAAGAGACGCAATACTTTGCGTCTCTACAGTATTGTTTCAAATCTCACCTCTTCTTTCAATTCCGCTGATTACCGTTTCGTTCGGATAAAGAGCGCACCAGTTCGTCATTAAACTCACGTTCGCTTTTATACAGTTCGCTCACTTTTTCAGGGGGGAGTACTTTCAGAAAAGCATCTTTAAAGCGCTGCTTTATTTTAATGATCTGCGTTTCGTAAAAGAGGTCTTTATTTACCTGGTCTGTACCGTCGGGCTGCACGCTCGAGTTATTCAGACGTTTCAGCCGCTGCATATTAAACAGTTCCATCTGGTATTCATGGTACAGGGGATAAAATTTTTGTGCCTGTTCAGGAGTCAATCGAAGCTGTTTTTTTATAAAGCGTTCTTTTACATTCAGCACCCGGTTTTCAGGACTGTTTTGTCTTACTACTATTCTTGCACCTGGCGGAGGTACAGGGTAATACTGTGCGTAAGACTGATAACCAGTACATACAACAAAAAGCAGAACAAAAATATATTTAAGCAGCTTGTTCATTACTGGATGTTATTCTCATCAATTGAATTTAATGCGTTATTTAATTTCGAGTCGTTTACCGGGGCATTTTCGTCTATAACGGTATGCTGTACATCTCCTGCGTCAACATCATCCTGCAAATAACTTTTAATATCACTCACTGGCAGTTCTGATATCTGTTTATGCAGAAATGAATTACTATGCGCGTTTGAGTCTGTAGCCTGGTTGAACAATACAGTAAGACCTATAACTACAGCAAAGCAGGCAGCAGCAGCATATTTAAAGGCCGTAGTCGCAAATAGTTTCCTTACTATGCCCCGGCGTACTTCTTTATCCCTTTGGGCCTGATCAACATTGACGGTCTTAGCCAGTATTTTTTGGTTAAGATCTTCAAAATAACCTTCAGGCACACTAAAATTACCTTCTTCCTGTAAGGCTTCCTCAATTTGTATTTTCGCGCTGATCTGCCCCGCAAGGTTTTCAAAATAACTTTCCGGAACGGCAAAACCATCCTGTGCACCTGCTATTTCTTCAATGGCAATGCGGCTTTGGATGTTCGTGCTTAATTCGTTAAAATAGTTTTCTGGTACTGTAAAGCTTTCCCCTTCAAGCTTTAACTCTTCCAAATGAATGCACGACGTGACCCGCTGCTCCAATTCATCAAAATAGCCGGAAGGCACTGTAAACGGGTTGTTGGGGTTAACCTGTTTAAGCGCGCTGTAATCATCCAGCCATTCCCTGTTATCCATATCGCTTTTCATATCGTTATATAGATGAAAATTTGATGAAAAGGTTTAACACTTTTTTTAAATTAATCTTTTGCCAGTAAAAACGATTCAATTTTCTTTACAGCGAGGTGAAACGAAGCCTTCAATGCGCCCACACTTGTCCCCAATACTTCGGATATTTCCTCGTATTTCATATCGTCATAATATTTCATGTTGAATACCAGCCGCTGCTTTTCGGGCAGGGTTAGCAGGGCGGCCTGCAACTTGCGCTGCGCTTTGTCGCCGTCAAAATAGGCGGAATCGGCCAGCGTGTCGGCAAGCGAGTAATCCACCTCATCCAGCGAAATATTATTTTTCTTCTTTTTGTTATTCAGAAAGGTGATGCATTCGTTTGTGGCGATGCGGTACATCCAGGTGTACAGTTGCGCATCGTTACGAAAGCCCGGCAGGTTTTTCCATATTTTAACAAAAACATCCTGCGTTACATCGTCGGCATCATCATGGTCGATCACCATACGCCGGATATGCCAGTAAATTTTTTGCTGGTATTTTTTAAGCAGCAGGTTAAAAGCTTCGTTCCGCGTATGTTCTTCGCGAAACTTGCTCAATATTTCTGCATCCTCAATCTGTACCGACATATATGAATATTAATTAAGTATAAAATAAGTATTGCGCCGATTTGTTTTTGTTTCTGGCTTATCCTGTCAGCCTGCAGGCGAAAATAAGTAATATTGGTAATTATTGAAATTTTGTACAAGGTTGTTGCACGATTTAATTGATATGTCATTGCGAGGAACAGCGTTGGAATGTGTATTCGGGTGACGAAGCAACCTCTTCGCGTGTTATATGAAAGCGACGAGATTGCTTCGCTGCACACTCCATCATACAGCCCGCTCGCAATGACGTGAAGAATCTTACACCAGATCCAGCACCTGCTGCGATGCATTCTTGGTATCTACCTTTTCAATCACCTTTTTAATCACGCCCTCGCCGTCAATAATGAAAGTGGTGCGTGCGGTGCCCATATAGGTTTTGCCGTACATGTTTTTTTCTACCCAAACGCCATAGGCTTCTACTATTTGTTTATCAGCATCGGCAATAAGCGGGAAGGGCAGGCTGTATTTAGTCTCAAACTTCTTGTGCGATTTCTCATCGTCTGTGCTTACGCCGATCACCTGGTAGCCTTTGCCTAACAGTGATTGATAGTTATCCCTGAAATCGCAGGCCTCGGCGGTACAGCCGGGGGTATCATCTTTCGGGTAGAAATAAAGGATCACAGTTTTGCCTTTAAAGTCGGCCAGGGAAACGGTATTTCCATTCTGGTCTTTTGCGGTGAAATCGGGGGCTTTTTCGCCTTCTTTTGGTCTTGACATAGGTGCTTAAGTATTTAATGAATTAGCGAATAAGTAAATTAGCGAATAAAAATCACTCATTTACTAAATTACTCATTCACGCATTATTTTTTATCTGTAAAAATCCGCTTTATAAACGGCCGTGTTGTCTTTCCCATCAGTCACATCCAGTTCAAACACGTGTTTGCCATGCCCTTCGGTACCATCAAAGGTATAACTTAGTATCTTGGTTTTATAATCCCAGAACATTAAAACCCATTTACCGTCGAGGTAGCCGTAATAGTTCTTGATACCGGTCAGGTTATCGCTGATATGGAAATAAATACCACGTTTGGCCGCCATGTTATCACCATTAGTGATATTGATGGGCGCAATGTGCGGCGGTATGGTATCCACCTTGATATAAAACATACCAAAACCCTTTGGTTTGCCTTTTACGTAGCCGTCTTCATAAACGCCACCTGCGTCATCGCCATTCACATTTACAATTACAGCCTTACTGGCATACTTGCCGATATTGCTGTCTGGCTTTATCCAAAGATCGAACGTATCGTTGATAGGCGAAAATCGGTCGCCCACCTGAAAGGTAGGTGAATAAGAACCCGGCCTTTTTGGTAACATAGCGAAGGTAAAGTCCATATCGTCGTACAAATTTCCGGGCGGTACGGTTACTTTTACCCTGTCGGTATTATAGGTGTTGGTTTGATCGTAATGAAAAAGGATGCCCGTTGGTTTATAAGCTGCAACAGGTGCGTGGCTGCTTGATCTCACTTTCAAGTTTAAGGTAGATTCATTGCCTGCCACATCTTTTACCACGTATTCCACTTCGTGTACCGAATCATCAGTAAAGTTAACAACGCCGCGGTTAATGGATTGCGGGTAAAGTGTTAGCTTACTGCCCGGCGGTACAAAGCATTTCTGTATAAAGCGGCTTGCCCTTAAAAATTCCGGATAGTCGATATACGCATTAATGGCATGGGTTTCATCAAATGCAAAGCGCTCGGCAGCGAATGTGTATACGGTTTTGCCATCAACCTTTAGTTCGATGGAATACACGCCGTTATGATTTGGCGATGTGTTATTAAT
>JBQCIS010000004.1:0-30921 GCA_051953515.1 Mucilaginibacter sp. | reverse complement strand
CGGCGCAATTAATGTTCCCTTGGGAATCTCCGCGACGCGGCGCAGGCACCTCCCGCTATTTCGGCGATTTCGATGCTGCATTTGGCGGATGGAGCCTTGAGGGCGAACCCTATACCAGTGCAGACGGCACCGATTTCCATTGGTTCCGCTCGCGTATGCTGGGCGGCCGTACCAATCACTGGGGGCGTATATCATTGCGTATGGGGCCTAATGATTTCCAGCCTAAAGATGATATCAGCGAAAAATGGCCTATCACCTATGATGACCTTAAGCCATTTTATGATAAGGTTGACCGTATGATAGGCGTTTATGGCACAGTAGAAAACCTGGAAAATGAACCGGATGGCATCTTCCTGCCGCCGCCAAAACCACGCCTCAACGAAATATTTATTAAACAAGGCGCAGCCAAAGCGGGGGTAAAAGTAATTGCCGGACGCGGCTCGGTGCTCACTGAAGCGCTGCCGGATAACAAAGACCGGGGCGCCTGCTTCTTCTGCGGGCAATGTGGTCGTAGCTGTAAGGTTTATGGCGACTTTTCGGCATCATCATGTCTCGTAATTCCATCTATCAATACCGGTAACCTTAAGGTGATTGCTAACGCGATGGTACGTGAAGTACTGACCAATGACGAAGGCCTTGCAACGGGCGTGTCATACGTAAGCAAGGACGACATGCAGGAATATCAGGTAAGAGGTAAAATGGTTATCCTCGGCGCCAGCGCCTGCGAGTCGGCGAGGTTATTGCTCAACTCAAAATCAAAAGCGCACCCTAACGGCTTGGCTAACAACAGCAACGTGGTAGGTAAATACCTGCACGATTCTACCGGTTCAAGTTCCGGTGGTTGGCTGCCGCAACTGCTGGACCGCAAACGTTATAATGAAGACGGCGTGGGCAGCGTACACATTTACGCCCCATGGCTGAAAGACAACAAGAAACTGGATTTCCCTCGCGGGTACCACATAGAGTTTGGCGGCGGATTGCACATGCCTGGCTATGGCTTCGGCGGCGGCATACAGGACATGAACGGTTTGATACCGGGCCGTAATCCGCTGGATGCAGGTGGTTTCGGTGCGAGTTTAAAGAATGATTACCGCCGTTTATATGGCGTGGGTATTGGTATGGCTGGCCGTGGTATGGCCATTGCACGCGAGGACAACTACTGTGCTATCGACCCGAATGTGGTAGATAAGTATGGCATCCCGGTACTGAAGTTCAATTATAAATGGTCTGACGACGAGATCAAGCAAGCCAAACACATGCAGGATACCTTCCAGGAGATCATGCACCACATGGGCGCTATTGCCAGTGCTCCGGAAGGCAAGGAGACCAATTACGGCCTTGAAGCACCTGGTATGATCATCCATGAAGTGGGCACCGTACGTATGGGAAATGATCCGAAGAAATCGGCCCTGAACAAATACTGCCAGGCGCATGACTGTAATAACCTGTTTGTAGTAGATGCTGCACCATTTGTACAGCAAGGCGACAAAAACGCTACCTGGACCATCCTGGCGCTATCCATGCGTACAGCAGAATACATTTTATCACAACGCAAAAAGCTGAACGTTTAACAGCCTCAATATAATTTGACCATGAACAGACGTGAATCCCTTAGAGCTCTCGGTATTGGCGTAGCAGCTACTGGCCTGCTGTTAGACGCTTCGTGCAAAAACAACACTACCGAAACCAAACAGACCGAAAGCAACGGCGCTGCACCGGAAAGCACACAATCGTCATACGATGCTACCCGTGGCCCCGGAGAAATAGAATATAATAAAAAGGTAAAAGCCGAAAAATTTTTCGATGCGCACGAAATGACTACCATCACCATCCTGGCTGATATTATTATCCCGAAGGATGATAAATCAGGCAGCGCATCTGATGCGAAGGTGCCGGAGTTTATCGAGTTTATTGTAAATGACATGCCGGAGCACCAAACACCAATGCGCGGCGGCCTGCGCTGGCTGGATATGCAATGCCTCAACCGTTATAATGCAACGTTTAAGGATGCCACCAATGCGCAGCAACTGGAAATGGTTACCGCAATAGCCTATCCTAAACGCGCCAAGCCCGAAATGGCACAGGGCGTAAGCTTCTTTAACCGCATGCGCGACCTTACCGCATCAGGCTTCTATACCAGCCAAATCGGCATAAAGGATATAGGTTATGTAGGCAACTCACCCAACAAATGGGATGGCGTACCTGCCGATGTACTGAAGCAATACGGGATTACTTCACCATGGGGTTAATAGGCCTGAATACAAGGCTCTTCGATAAGGGATAATTTATTACGCATCCTTTTATTTTATAAAGCGCGCAAAAGCCTGCCGGAAAACCGGGCCGGTCCGAAGGACTCCTTTGGAGGAGTATGGCCTGCGGGTGGAAGGTTTTTTCCGGCTTGATCTTTTGGTTACTTTTCTATCAAGAGAAAAGTAACAGCCTCAGCGGCAATTGAGCGGTGGAAGCAATAGGTAACGAACAACACATTCGGGCAAAGGCCTTTGCGCTTATGCTTAGAGGGCCTCAGCATAACAACCGCACGTTTGTATTTATATTGAAGATATTGCGCCCCTTCGACAAGCTTAGGACAGACTCTCCTCCATGATGGATTCAAACCGAATTAATTCACCACTTTCCCATCCAAATCCACCGTTCTTCCAAACGGGTTAAGATATTTATTGGCCAATATGGCAAACTCACGACGGGTTATGGGTCTGTCCAGATCGAAAGATGTGGTAAAATGAAACTGCTCCGTCCATGCTTTACTCAAACTCCTACGTAGATTGTCAGGATCGGTGAGTGTAAGCTCGCTGATGAACGACATCAGGTTACCGATGGTAAACTGAACGCCGGGCTTCTCTCTTTTAAACCAGATAAACGCGCGGGTATAAATCTCCAGCATCACGGGTTTTATTTCGGCAGTAGTGACAATGGAATCGGGCTGAAAGTCTACCCATTGCGAAAGTTCACCATATTTAACTACCGGCTTCAACAAGCCTGTCGCGCAAACCTGCTGAATGGCTCGCCAATATGGGTCAAAAGTATTTTTACCATAAACAGGTAATAAGTTGCCTTTAAAATCGAGCAGCTCATCCTGTATCATGCGTACATTTAAATGCGCTGTTGTGGTTTTAAAGAAAGCGCAATAAGCTGCGGTTACGCCTGCACCTTGCCCAAGTGTAAGATCGGCGCGAAGGAAACGCTCTGAAAATTTTTCGTTCGGCTCCTGCCATTGCACACCGGTAACAAGCAAATTCTCTACGCCTTTTGCCAGCAAGGCCTTTATCGGGAAATAATAGGCATTTGGATACAGCGTATGGGAATTGCCAATGGCAGTGTCACCTTTAATAAATGGCCTTATATCGCCCGTACCGATCGATGTACGGTACAGGTCATTATCATAATTCAGCCAAAATGTATTTTCTAATTTCCAGTTTCCGCCGGCGCCTGTCATTACCATGCCGTTTGGCGTTGCATCAATAACCACCCGAGCCTTTATGTTTTGCTTACTACCGTTGTGGGTTAGCGAAACATCCCAGCGGTCATCATCCTTAACAATCTTTACAAACGTGGTATTCAGTTGAATGGTGAGGTTCTTAACCGTATCAGCCATCCGGGTAAGCATATTTACCGCAACAGTATCTTCAAATTGCAATGCTGCATTGTATGTGGTATCGTATCCCGGCTGTGTCCGGTAATGATCTACAATATGCTTTCTGAATTCGCCCCAGATACCACCTGGCCAATTGCGGTCTGCAATAGCACTGGTCATTTTTGTACCGGTTAGTTGCGGACACAGTTTATTTCCTTGCTCAACTAAAATCGTCTTCACTTTGCTTCGGGCGCATTGCATAGCGGCAGCAACGCCGCTGGGGCCGCCGCCTATTACCAGTACATCAGTCTTAATGGTTTGCGCGAAGCTTACCGCGCAGTTAAAGAATACTAAAAAAGCAGCAACCCGTTTTATCATCAAGTTTAAACTAAAACAAACGCTAAAATAGTCCAAACCTTGCTGAACATATAAAAATATTACTTAATTTAAGATTTTTAAATAAGCCTATGTCAGAGATCAATATGCAATACCCGGCAGGGCAGTTCGAGCTGCCGGTAACTTATACCGAACACGACCTGCGTAAGTGGATCAACGAAATAAAAATGGCGCCGGGCAGATTCCGCCAGGCGGTGATCAGCCTTAACGAGCAGCAATTGAATACCAATTACCGCAACGGCGGCTGGACCCTGCGCCAGGTAGTGCACCATGTGGCCGACAGCCACATGAATTGCCTTATGCGCATAAAACTGGCCCTCACCGAGGATAATCCTACCATAAAGCCTTATGAAGAAGCGCACTGGGCCTTATTGCCAGACTATCGCACACCGGTAGAGTCGTCATTGCGCATGCTGGAAGGCATACATAGCCACATGGTAGCCCTATTTGAGAGCTTTAATGAGGACCAGTGGAACAGAACTTATTATCATCCTGAATCAAAAAAAACTTACACACTTAAACATGTTTTGGCGCTGTACGCGTGGCATTCCAAACACCATTTGGCACATATAACGGAAACGGTGAAGAAGTTTAATTGAATCATGAAGCTGATAAGCATCCTCATTTTATTGCTCGCCATGCAATTTGCCTCAGCACAGGTAAAGGTGATGCACCTGAATGGAAAGGATATCCCTAAAAATATGCCCTACCAAGGCGGATTAAAGGATGCCATACAATATACTGATAAAGAGGGCACACATGTGGTGATCATGACGGAGGATATAACCGACGACAAAGATGACGGTGACATGCGGAAGGCCAGTATATATGCCTTCAGCTACCTGAAGAACGGCAACTCAGCTACCCTGCAATGGAAGATGTATGACTTTACCGACCTCTGCAATGTAGACCTTGAAGCCACCTATAAAGACAATGCCTATGTTACCGATCTTGATAAAAATGGCGTGGCCGAAGTTTGGCTTACTTATATTGAAGCTTGTAAAGGCGATGCAAGCCCCAGCGCAATGAAAATTATTATGCACGAAGGCGCAAAGAAATTTGCTATGCGCGGCACCACAAGGGTAAACACGGGCAACAATGTTTATATGGGCGGCAGCTATACTTTTGATGAGGCGTTCAAAGCCGCACCACAATCATTCCGCAATTATGCCCTGCAATTGTGGAAGAAAAATGTTAAGGAAGACCATTTCTATTGATAACTTACAACCTGTTATTGCCAGCCCGTTGGAAAACAATAACAGGTTGTAAAATCCATCCCCTACATATCCATATCCATCATTCCGCCGCTGCTCTTCTTCATCTTCATCAACCCGGGACTAATACGGATATACACCTCAAACCCAAACGGCGTACTGCCATACAACGGACTTAATGCCTGTGGCGACACATTCATTGTAGCCTGCACACCACCTGTAATATTAGTTTGTTTAACTGTGCCGAGGATGCGGTTAGTGCCCAGCGTAATGGCATTAATGCCAAAATTGGGATTGAGCGGAAAATCATTCGTCAGATCGAGCTCTCCGGCATCTTTCCTCACGTATTCATAGCGCATATAAATGGCCGATTTGTGCAACTGCAGGCTGTTCTCAAAAAGAATGGAAGGGAGCGTTTTCTGGTTATCAGAGAAATGGTTCTGCCCATAAACCAGTGTACTGGCTATATAACTGTCGTCATTGAGCATTTTGGTGTAGATAGCCGATGCCGTAAACCTATCAACATTCTGCTGTGGTTCTAATGCCTCCGGGCTTTTTATCCAGCCGTTTGATACCTGTAAAGCCAATTCTTTAGTTGGGTTATAGGATAAGCGTATCGAGTATGAATCAAACCGCATAGCGTCGAAATTATAACGAAATTCGTCAGGTTCGCGACCGGTAAATATCGATCCTTCCAGTTTCACATCCTTATACCTGAAACCTAATGTGGCTACGCCGAAGGTAATATGCGTAGCATCCTGGTAATGATGGCCCAACGGCGCATCGGGGTCATTCATCGCCGAAAGCCGGTGCATAAACACCGGCGGACCGAGCGCAGGTTCTCCCGGGTAACCGAATGAAAACGAAACATCGGCATCTTTAGCCACCTTTTGGGTGTAATTGGCGCTTAATTCGGCAAACAGATCATGCGGATGCTGGATATCCACCAGCGGCTTGCCTTTAAACGATTCGCCGGTCTGATACAGCAACGGATAACCGCCCGGCCCTACCAGGAATGGGTCGAACGAGAACATGGTATTGATGGAGAATAAGCCTCCATTGCCTATTTTTCGCTGCGTCATGGCCATCAGCCAATTGGGTACGTCAAACTTTTCGCCTCCGCGACTTCCCCGCTTAAACAGGTCCTGATTATTATAACGGGCGAAAAAGCTGCCGTGTACCATGGTCATCCATTTACCGGTATGGAGCATGTAAGCATATATTGGTGTTTCGTCAGGTACCCAAGAAGTTCCGGAACCGTCGCGGTTCATAGGGATATCGCGCGAGTACTGGCTGGTCATGCCCATATCCATTTTCATGGCAGTGTCCATTTTCATTCCGCTCATGTCCATGCCCTTCATGTTCATGTTACCCATATCCATTTTAGCGGCGGGCTTTTTCTTGTTCATTTTTGACGGTTTTTTGGCACTATCCATCTGCATTGGTTGCTGCGCTATTGCAGATGAGCTGATAAACAGCAAAAAACATATTATATTGAAGAGTTTCATTTCGATCAAAAAATTAATGATAAAAAAATAGATAGCTGTGTGAGTGTTCCCTCTCTTTAATAAAGGTGCGCCGGTGAATTCACCAGCAAAAATAAGGCCCTTCTTTTAACGAATTTTGTATACCGCCGGACGGCGAATTAAGATGAACTTCAGATGCGGAAGTTGCAGTTTTTAAGAAATACGGGCGTAAGTGAAATAAGCCTATCCGGCGGCCCGCGATAGGATGAGCGCTTAACGCAGACTGGTTGGGGCAGCAGGTACAAGGGCATGTAATTCAAGGCAGTCAGCTTTAGGGTAATAATCTTACCTAAAAAAGTTGGTGCCTGGCCTTCGTGGGCATCCTTTATCCTGATATCGATGCGCTTGTTTTTGCAACATTTCATGCCGGGCATCATCCCGTGCTTATTGCAGCTGCTAAATGATGAATCGATCTTTACAGAGGTGATCATCCTGCCGCAATAATGCAGGTTGATTGCAAAGCCGATACCTGTAACTAAATACAGCATCAGTAATAACAATGCGCCCGATTTTTTCAGCATATCGCAAAACTAAAGCATTGCAATCAACGTAGCAACAGTACAAATGTTAAAAATGTGTAAGTATTTAATGCGACTTTCTGTTGGATGCCTGCCTGCCCAACTCGTCGCTGGCAATAATGATCTCTACACGGTTATTCTGTTCACGGCCAGGTAATGTTTTGTTACTTGCTACCGGATCGGCTTCGCCTTTGCCTACAGCGGTTAACCGCGAAGCTAAAATGCCATTTGTGGCCAATACATCCTTTACCGCTTTGGCACGTCTGGTAGAAAGGTCGAGATTTGCGGCGGCATTGCCTGTGCTATCTGTATAAGCTGTTACCGAGATAGTGGTAAGTGGAAACTTCTGCATGGATATAGCAAGGTTTTGTAAATGGTTATGCGCTGAGGTCCTTAATTCTGCCTGTCCGGGATCAAACAAAGTGTCAGAATCAAACCTGATCACTATACCATAGCCTTTACGCACTACGCTGGCCGCCGGTACAGTTTTCCTTATCTCTGATGCCTGCCTGTCCATTTTACTGCCGATGTAGGCACCTGCCGTTCCGCCTATCGCACCGCCGATGATAGCGCCGAGTGCCGGATTTCCCGCCGTTTTACCAATAACAGAGCCAACCGTAGCACCTGCACCGGCACCAATTGCCGCACCGCGCTGCGTACGCGTAAAAGGATTACAGCCCATTACCAGCAAGGCCGGTATGGCAAGCAATATGCAATACAGAACAATCGATCTTCTCAGGTTTTGCATTTGGCTGTTTCGTGATATTATAATGACAATATAAGCATTACATTGTTTTAATACAAAACGATATGAAACAAAAAAGGGATGCTTAATAGCACCCCTTTTTCAAGATATATTTTAATCAATTAGTTGTCGTAATCGTTTGTATCGCCGGTGTTGTCTGGCACGCTGGCTATACGATAGCCAATATTGCCATCTTCGTCAGTAAACGGTTGATAGTAGATTCCATTTGGCGAAACATAAAACCTGTTACCATTTACGGTAACTTTGCGGCAATTGTCGGGCAATTCGTTCACAACGTCGCCAACCTGCGGTGTCGAACTATCAACCTGCGGCGGAGGGTTGCCGCCATCGGTATTCAATACCCCATCGCGGCCTGCAACTTCATAAACTGTTTTACCCTGATCGTTAGTTACAGCTTTAAAGTAAACGCCGTTCACTTCATAAAACTGTTGCCCGTTTATTGTTATCGAACGAGCGCCTTCTGGTAAGGTAGGTACGGCTGCACCCAGCGGTGGTGTAGTAACCTGGTAACCGCCGCCATCATACGGAGTATAAAAAACACCGCCATAATAATAGTACAACATATCGTCCCAATAGAATGGGTAATAGCCATAAGGCAGCGCACCTAAATAAAAGCCAAGGTGCGGATACCCATAATAACCAAAACCTTCACGGTAAAAACCGCCACGGTGATATGCAACAGCGCCATGAAATGCGCCACCTGCCACAACGTGACCAGAATAGTTGGCGCCATGGAAACCATTATTGAAACCACCGCCGCCAAAACTGTGCACGCCCACGCTACCGTGGAAACCGCCGCCACCGCCGCCAATGCTATGGCCATGTTGGGCGCTGGCGGTCAGGCTCAGGCCTAACAACAACATCCCGGTTAATATTAGCCCGGATGCGTATTTATATAAAGTTTTCATGATATGAATTGAATCAATTTTAATTTATTAGACTAAATAATCGCAAAAGGTTTAAATGCTGAAATTAATTTTCTTTAATTTTTTGCACCCTCACTATCAAAGCTTAAGACAGTAATTACACCGAAGCCCGACAGACAAAAATGCAGTTAAATATGCTCAAAAAGTACTTTTTTAACATATTTAACACATAAGTTACAAAAAAACCCGGTCGGCAACCGGGTTTCCCTTTTATCAAACCAATTTATACTAAATTATGAGCAATTATTGCACCTGGAAGGTGTTGTTAAAGCTTGTTCCGTCAGGATAGATACCTGATATAACCAGCATACCATTACGGGTATTGGTGATAGCACTGTCCATATCAGCAATGCTGTTAATCGGGTGCCTGTTAATGCTGGTGATAACCGAACCAACAGGGATCTCGGTATCGTCAAACAAACGGCCCGGACGAACCTGTGTTACCATTACGCCGTGGTTAACATGAAATTTCGCTTTCTGGTCGGCACTAAGCGGCATAAAGCTTGCGCCCAGTTTATTGAACAGTTCTGCAGCGGATTTGGTAACCGCAGCATCACGCGGAACACCCGCATCTGCTTTCAGCGTTATGGTATAGTTCTTTTCTTCACCACTGCGCAATACGGTAAGATTTAACTTATCGCCCGGCTTCATTTCGCCTACACGTTCCTGCAGGTCAGATGCTTCGAAAGCCGGCTGGCCTTCAACCTTGGTAATAATATCGCCCGCTTTTATACCAGCCTGTTCTGCAGCACCACCCGGTACAAGGCTCTTTACATACAAGCCGGTAGTATTGCTGATGTTCAGTTGTTGTGCAACATCAGCGTCGAGAGCAGTAAAGCTGATGCCTACATAGCCGCGCTTTACAGCGCCATAACGCTCAATATCATTCAATACTTTTTTAGCCAGGTTAATTGGGATGGCAAAGCCATAACCTTCGTACGAACCGGTTTGTGAAGCGATTGCCGAGTTGATACCGATCAGTTCGCCCTTGGTATTTACCAATGCACCACCGCTGTTGCCCGGGTTAATGGCAGCATCTGTCTGGATAAACGACTCGATCGCTTTGCTGGCAGTAGGCTGACGGTTTGAAGTACGACCGAACGGATTCTGCTGCTGGTCTTCGCTTCCAATTATACCGATTTGCCTGCCCTTAGCGCTGATAATACCTGCAGTAACTGTTGAAGTAAGGTTGAAAGGGTTACCTACGGCCAATACCCATTCGCCAACCTTAGTCTCGTCAGAGTTACCTAAACGAACAATAGGAAGGTCTTTTGCATCGATCTTGATTAGTGCAAGATCGGTGTTAGGGTCGGTACCGATCACTTTTGCCTGAAATTGGCGGTGATCATTGGTGGCAACTGTAATTTTGTCAGCTTTTTCAACCACATGGTTGTTGGTAACGATATAACCGTCGGGCGAGATGATCACGCCTGAACCTGACGCCATCTGTACACCCTGCGGGCGCACACGCTGGCCGAACATATCGCCAAATAGTTGCTGTAACTGGTCTTCGCCGCCATTATCAGCTGTGTTATTGTAGGTAGTTTTTATGTAAACTACTGCCGGGGTAACTACAGCCGCCGCCTGCGTAAAATCAACCGGGCCCGCCGAGGAAACAACAGGCATAGGGTTGCTTGTATAATAAACTTTTTGCTTTTCCTGAAAGGTCATATTATCGGCGTATTTAGCTTCAAATACCTTGTAGGCACCCAAAGCCATAGCTCCGCCGATAAAAGCTGTCAGTAATGTTAAACCAAACTTTTTCATATAATTCTCACTTTCTCTTTTTTGATTTCTTGTTGCAACACTTCAAATATAGTACCATATAGACGGCAGATGCAACGCTATGTTATTTAGAATTTTGTTAAATAATGTTAAAACACAGTTAGTTGACCTTGCCGCGTATTTTAGGTATTGGTTAGACTGCGGCAAGGCGGGGATTGTTTAACCGAGGATTTTAGCCCATTACGCAATACTGTCATTTCAATAGCGCGAAGAACGGATTTGCGCAGGGAAAGAAAGGCCCATTGTCCGAAAACGTACACCCGCCGTTACGCATGCGAACACTTTAAGGCAATAAAAAATCACAACTTATTAATAATCAAATAGTTGCTATTTTGGTATAGCATTTATATTGTCAATCGGGTAAAAATTCCAGTACTTCAACATTAATCTTATGATAAGGAATTACTTAAAGATAGCATGGCGCAACATCGTTCGCAATAAAAGCTATTCGGCCATTAATATTGCCGGACTTACAGTGGGCATAGCTGCCTGTATGCTCATTTTTGTTGTTGTTCAGTATGAGTTAAGTTTTAACACCTTCCAACCCGGTTTTAAAAACATATATCGTATTGTTACCAAGACCATCCGCAGCGGCGCCCCTTCCTATAACGATGGTAATTCAGTGCCTGCGGTTGAAGCTTTGCGACTGCAATTTCCGCAGGCAACTGTTGCTGGCATCGGAGCCACCTATGGCAGCCAGATCACTGCGCCAGCCGCAAGCGGCAACCCTGCTGATGATAAAAAATTTATTGAAAACACCGGTATCATGTTTGCCGAACCGCAAATATTTGACGTATACACCGCCAACTGGCTTGCAGGTAATTCATCTGTATTAAAAGACCCCGACATGGTGGTGTTAGATAAGAGCAGCGCTATAAAATATTTCGGCGACTGGCACTCGGCTATGGGCAAAATATTGAAGATGGATAACCTGGTTACCCTGAAAGTGGCTGGCGTAATAAATGATGTACCGCCGAATACCGATCTTCCGCTAAAGGTTCTGATATCCTACCCTACATGGAAGCAGAATGCCAAAAGTTATGGCTATTATAATAGCTGGAACACTACCGGCAGCAACTGCCAGGTGTACATAAAGTTTCCGCCAAATGTATCGGCAAGTACAGTAGAAAGTCAGTTTCTGAGTTTTTCTTACAAGCAATTTTCTAACAAAACGCGCGCACATGGAAAAAGGTACGCTATTCCGCAGCCATTGTCAGATATTCACTTTAATACCACTTATGGCAATTCACTCAGTGACCACACCACCAGCATGGCCACTTTACGCACACTGTCGTTTATTGCCGTGCTCATTATCATTATGGCATCTATCAACTTCATTAACCTATCCACCGCGCAATCAGTAGGCAGATCTAAAGAAGTAGGCATTCGCAAGGTATTAGGCAGCAGCCGTTGGCAGTTGATAGGCCAGGTGATGGGCGAAACAACTATAATTGTACTCTTATCGGCAGGGCTGGCAGTTATTGTTGCCAAATTAGCCTTACCATTTCTAAAAAATATAGCCAGCGTGCCCGACAGCATAGGGCTACTTAACATTGGTACATTGCTTTGTCTTGCTGGTGTGGTTATTTCAGTAATAATACTTTCCGGCATTTATCCGGCACTCATTGTATCCGGTTTTAAGCCTGTTCTTGCGTTAAAAAACAAGATCAATGCCGCATCTATCGGCGGCATATCCTTGCGCAGGGTGTTGGTGGTTACCCAATTCGCCATCTCGCAATTACTTATCATTGGTACAGTGGTGGCTATTAAACAAATGAATTTTGTAAAAAATGCCAACCTGGGCTTTAACAAAGAAGCCATTCTTGTTATCCCCTGCTCAACAGATAGCATTGGGTTATCACGTATAAACAGTTTTAAGCAGCAGGTGCTTGATGTACCGGGTGTAACAACTGCCAGCTTCGTTTCTGACGTACCTTCATCAGACAATAACAGTTCTACAAATTTCATTTTTGATCATACAAAAAAAGACCCCGGTTTCGATCTCTTTCTAAAACGGGGCGATGCCGATTACTTTAAAACATTTGGCCTTCACTTTTTAGCCGGCAAAGGTTACGAGCAAGGGGATACAGCGCGGCAGGTGGTGATCAATGAAACACTGATGCATAAACTTGGCTATAAAAACGCGCAAGACATTCTTGGTAAAGAAATAAGCTTTAACAATGTATGGCTGCCAATAACCGGTGTAGTTGCAGATTTTAAAACCAACTCCATGCGCGAAACGGTTAAACCCACTGCCATCTATCCTCAAAAAACACTCGAACAAGAGATCGGTATAAAAATAAAAGCCGGTAAACTAACCCAAACAGCTACCGCGTTACAGGCTCTCTGGGAAAAACGGTATCCGGAGTATGCCTATACCGGCTTCTTTCTTGATGACAGTATTGCCAAATTCTATAAACAGGAAAATCAGCTCGAACTGGTTTATAAGATATTTGCGCTTATTGCCATTTTTATTTCATGCCTCGGCTTATACGGATTGGTTTCATTTATGGCAGTACAGCGCACAAGGGAAGTGGGCATAAGAAAAGTTTTAGGCGCATCCATAGGTAGTATTGTTTACCTGTTCTCAAAAGAGTTTATGGTGCTTATTACAGTAGCATTTGCGCTGGGCGCTCCGGCGGCCTGGTACATGATGAACGGATGGCTACAAACCTTCGCTTACCGCATTTCGCCGGGGGTATGGGTGTTTATAGCGGCAATTGTTACCTCATTAGCTATAGGCTGGGCAACTGTAGGCTATAAAGCCGTAAAAGCTGCGGTGGCTAACCCGGTGAAGAGCCTGAGGGCGGAATAGACGGAATAGTCATTGGTCATTAGGTCATTAATAGGTCCGCCAAATAGGTAATGGGTAATGCCTTAATGACCAATGACCAATGACCAATGACAGCGAAGCAAATAAAATTACTTTGCCATAACTGTAGTCCGGCTGCTTATTTTTAATATTGCGTTTTATACTAACGCAATACATTAGTGAAACTCCATTTCTATAAATACCAGGGCGCAGGCAACGATTTTATTATGGTTGATAACCGCCAGAACGCGGTTAACCACCATAATCCGCAATTGATACAGCACCTGTGCGATCGCCGCTTTGGTGTAGGAGGTGATGGTATCATGTTCCTGCAAAATACAGAGGGGTTCGACTTTGAAATGGTATATTATAATGCAGACGGGCAGCCCAGCAGCATGTGTGGCAACGGCGGCAGGTGCATTGTGGCCTTTGCAAAGTATTTGGGTATTATTGATAATGAAACAACTTTCCTGGCTGTAGATGGCCCGCACTTTGCCCGCATTAACGACACCGGCGACTGGGTAAGCCTTCAAATGATAGACGTAGATACCATTAAAAATGATGGTGACGCGTATGTGCTCAATACAGGCTCTCCACATTATGTAACCTTCGCCGAGGGCTTGAAAGATAAAGATGTGTACAGCGATGGTTATGCCATCCGCAATAACGATACCTACCGCAAGGAAGGCATCAACATTAATTTTGTTGAGCCTAAGGATAAAGGCTATTTCGTACGCACTTTTGAACGCGGTGTGGAAGACGAAACCTATGCCTGCGGAACGGGTGTAACTGCCGTAGCGCTGGCCATGGCAAAACATAACAACCAAACCGGCCACATTACAACCCCAATAAAAGTTTTAGGCGGTGATCTCAATATCCGTTTTGATAACGACGGTAAAAAATTCACCAATATATTTTTGGAAGGGCCTGCAAAAGGGGTTTTTGAGGGCGACATAGAAATTGGTTGACCCTCTAATGTGCACAGTTCTTTAAATTTCAAACAAAACGGATAACAATACTAATTATATTTGCCTTATGAGCAATTATAGCAGGTTAGACCGTACGGCATTTAAGGCACAAACCGCTGAAGAAGCTACCAAAAGTCAGGCTGCCTATTATAAAACACTTACCTGGCAGGAACGTTTGCGTATTGCCAATTACTTGAATAGTGTTGCTTACAATTACCCTGAAAATGATCCGCCTAAGGTGGACAGAACAGCCTTTAGCATGAGAGGGCGCAAATGATGGGAAACATTTTTAATGATGATTTTCGGGAGTTCATTCAATGCTTCAACCTTGCAAATGTGAAATATATATTAGTGGGAGGTTATTCGGTAATTCTTCATGGTTATTCGAGAACCACAGGTGATATGGATATATGGGTTGAACGCATGATGAATGCTACAAAAGCGCCGTTTTTTTTGATGACGATGGATTACAAATACGGACAATTCATATCAACAATCTGATGAATGCAAAAAAAGCTTCAGGAAGAGCAAAGGACATCAATGATCTTGAAAATTTATCCCCTGGAAACGCATAATCTTAATTAATCAGCAACTTATACCCGCGCCCATGCACATTGATGATCTCCACGTTCGGGTCATCGCGCAGGTATTTTCTTATTTTGCTTAAAAAAACGTCCATACTGCGTCCATTGAAATAGTTGTCATCATGCCAGATGTTTAGCAGCGCTTCTTCGCGGGTGAGCACTTCATTTTTGCGCAAACATAGCAGGCGCAGCAGTTCGGCTTCTTTGGTAGACAGCTTTTGGTGAACGCCATCTATGGTAATAACCTGGTTGGTATAATCAAACTCGTATTTACCGATCTTAAAGAGCGACTGCTTTTCTTCTTCTTTCTTACCCGAACTTTCGCTGCGTTTCAATAACGCATTTATGCGCAATAACAGCTCCTCTATGCGGAAAGGTTTGGTTATATAATCGTCGCCGCCAAGATTAAAGGCTTGTGTTTTATCTTCTATCATACCTTTAGCGGTAGCGAAGATAATAGGTACCTGGCTGTTGATCTTACGCACTTCTTTTCCTAATGTAAAACCGTCCTTTTTGGGCATCATTACGTCCAGTATCAGCAGGTCGTAATCATTTTTGGTAAAAGCGCGTAACCCTTCCTCGCCGTCCTTACATAAAACCACATCGAACTTGCCTTTCAACTGCAAATAATCCTGCAGCAACAGGCCCAGATTCGGATCGTCTTCAACCAATAATATTTTCTTCATCTTTATATTTAGTCCGGAAAGACGGAAAGCCCGCAAGTCCGGAAGGTTTATTCTGTTAACAAGTATACTCTTAATCTTTCGGACTTACGGACTTTCCGGCTAAACAACTCACGCCAACGGGAAGCGGAGTTCAAAATCCGAGCCTTTATCCTTTTCAGAACGAACGCTTATCACGCCGTTCAGTTTTTTCACTATCGTATTTACATAACTCAAGCCCAGGCCAAATCCTTTCACATCGTGCAGGTTACCGGTTGGTATACGGTAAAACTGCTCAAATATGCGGGTTTGCTGTTCGCGGCTCATGCCTATGCCTTTATCCGCCACCCTTATCAGTATCTGGTCGCCCCGATTGGCGCTGATAATCGTAATATCAGGAGTGTTGTTACTGTATTTAATTGCATTATCAATCAGGTTATAAATAATGTTCGAGAAATGCAGCTCGTCTGCAAGCACTGTAGCATTAACGGCCTCCAGCTGCAAAGTGAGCTTTACATTATGCTTTTGTAACTTCAGTGCCATGCTATCGATCACAATATTGATCATTTCGTTAACGTCAAGCGGCTTTTTATCCAGCTTAAAGTCGTTCCGCTCAATACGGGCCACATTAAGCACACGCTCTATATGATTGCCTAGACGGGCATTTTCCTCGTAAATTACATTCGCCAGCCGCGAAACACGTGTTTTGTCGGCCGCAATTTCTGCGTCTTTTAAGGCTTCGCTGGCGATCATGATGGTGGATACCGGCGTTTTAAATTCATGCGTCATGTTGTTGATGAAATCCGTTTTCATTTCGGATATTTTTTTCTGACGAATGATAGAATAAATGGTGTACCCGAAGCAAAGGATCAACACTACGATTAATCCGCCTGTAGTTGCCATGGAGGCCGTCATACGGCTCAGGATAAGCGAATTTTTCTGCGGGAAAGCTATCCTGATCTTCCCGGGGTCGCGTATCACATCCTTACTGAATATGGACGTTTGATAGGTGTTGGCCTGAATAAACTGCGGTTTGGCGCCCGTGGTATCCATCGCTTTGGAGAATATCAGCGAGTCGTTATTAGCGGTCATTACCTCATAGCTGAAGGGAAGGTATATGCCATTGTTATGCAACTCGAAACGGAGCAGCGAGTCAAGCCATACATAATTAATACGCCTTTTCAGCGGTTGATCGATATTCTGATATTCTTCGGCAAGATTGGCGATCACTGCCGTCCGCGATTGCGCCGGACCTGGTTTAATATTGGCAAGCGAGTCTGCAGCCAGCATTCGCTGTACCAGCTTAAACTGCCGCTCTGCCGCCTTGCGCGCCTGCTCACGCTGCCATGCCGGATTTATCTGCGGAACGGAAAGCACCTGCCTGCCAAGCTGAGGATCGATATAAACATAATGCAGTGTATCGAATTTATGTAGTTTCTGCGGTTTTTTTGATGGTACCGAAGGCTTTGCCGAGCGCGTGATGACAGGCGTGTAACGTACATGCTCGCCCAGTTCGTCGGTATATTCATCAATACGTATCTGAAACTTGATGTCGCCATTTTGCAGCATGTTCTCCATTTCGTCGTCCATTTTACGATTGGCGATCATGCGTTTCAAACTATCGCGCAGCATAGCTATGCGCCGCTCACGGTGTGAGAGATGTTTTCTGATTTTTTGGGGCGTATCGGTAGTTATTGTAGTGGTTTTGATAACACTATAACTAAAATTGGCCTGCTGTATCTGGTTACGTGCTTTAGTGTTCAGGAAATTTATCGCATCCTGTTTGTCAATCTTGGCCACAACATCGCTAAGCGCCTCACGTACAGATCGATCGAACAACTCCGATTGCATAATGTACGTTTGCGAAAGGAAATACAATTGCATAGCCACCACACCCAAAAGTGCTATACTCATCAATCCCACTATTATGGTTATGCTCTTCTTCTTCATGTTTGTAACAAATTTATTTGAATTAGGGCGATAGCGGTTGCTTTTAACAAATTTTAACAAAATTTGAATACATAATAACCACTTGAGCAATAACCGTTTGCTAATTTTGATTTCTAAAAATTCAATGCAATATGAAAACGCGCATATTTAACCCCGGATTTGAATTCATTTTTACCCTTGCCATCCTCGCCATATTTGGTTTACCACCACTGGTAATGGCGCAAAATGCTAAAGACATACAGATATCTATCACCAATGGCGATACAACAGTAAATGGTAAGAGTATAAAAGACCTTACACAAAAAGAAAGACAGGAGGCACTTAAAGATATTAATACTATAGCATCTATTCCACCCGCTGCACCGCAACCGCCAATGGCAAACGGCCAGCGCATGAAACGGACCTACCGATTTCAGAAAAAGGATTCTGTTGTTGCCTTTAACTACCATGTTAGCCCAGATGAACGCAAAATGGCAATGCATAGCCGCGCAGATGAGCGCATGCGCGAACGTAACCCGGCTTTTGATTTCGATCGTAAAAACAGCCAGGTGTTTAATTATATTACAACCGATAACAACGGCATAAGCACCCATGTAACATACAGGGTTAGCGAACCGACAGACGGGCTATCGCACGTAGGGACCGACCCGGACCGGAAAGACCAACACGAAAAACTTAATTTGACCGACCTGAACATTGTACCGCAATTTTCGGCAGGCAAAACAGTAATCATGTTCAGTTTGCCATCGTCATTAGCTGCTGATGTGCAGTTTGAAGACAGCAAAGGCAACCTGATATGGAGCGCAAAAGCAACAGGCGGCAGTTTTACCAAGGCCTTCCCATTAGGCCTCAACGGTGTTTACTATTTGCGCGTTGAGCAAAAAGGCAAACTGGCGGTAAAGAAGATATTAAGAGATCAGATGTAAGGTTTGAAGTTTTTGAGTTGTAATAGCAGTGGCACTTGGGATGATATGAGAGCCTTTAGGTAGCTTACCTGGGGGCTTTTTGTTTACACGGCTAACAACAGCGTTGTCAGTCTGAGCTTGTCGAAGACCGTGGGCAAAGGCCTTACCTGCGTCCTTCGACAAGCTCAGGACGACAGCCGCAGCCCCCGAAATAAAAAAGCCCTCACAAAACTGCAAGGGCCTTCAATTCTTTTATTAAGCCGGCAAACTGCCATCTTAAAACTGCAAACTAAATATTAGAACGGCAGATCATCATCCTCTGGTGCCGAGCTGATGTCAGCAGGAGGTGCGTATTGTGGCGCCGGGGCTGATGCCTGGGTGCCCGAAAGCACATTTATTTTCCAAAGTACAAGCGAGTTGAAATAGCTCTTCTTGCCATTTCGGTCAGTCCACGGGCGGCCGCGCAGGTTAAAGAAAACTTCAACGTCATCACCTACCTTAACATTGTCGAGCAGATTGCAACGGTCTTGTATAGCTTCAAATTTTAAGTATTCAGGATATTGAGGGTTCTCAACATATTCTACTATCAGTTCTCTTTTCTTTAGCGAGTCCGTTACCTGTGTTGTCGGACTTACTTCATGTATCTTACCTTTAATTTCCATGTCGTTATTCAAAAACTATTAAAATGTAAAGTTAATGGTAAGAAATCAAATTGCTGCGTATTTAATTTTTAAATTCGCACAATTCTTATGGAAGTTTTCCACACCGAAAGCAAGATCATAATAACTTGCAACAAACGATTGTCGCCCTACCTGCAACAGGAAGTTGAGGAACTGGGGTTTAAGCCTGTGCGCGTTTTTCAAACCGGCGTTGAGCTGCTGGGTACCGTTACCGATACCATTGCGCTTAACCTTAACCTGCGCTGCGCCAGCCAGATACTGTATTCGCTGAAAAGTTTCACAGCGGCCGACCCGCAGGTGCTTTACGAGAACCTGGTAAAGATTGAATGGGAAAAGCTGATTGACTTTACCGGCTATTTCTCCGTCACCTCCAACGTGAACAATGAGCATATCCTTACCCCACTTTTTGCCAATGTAAAGGTGAAGGATGCCATTGTAGACAGGATAAAATCGGTAAAAAACATTCGCCCGAACTCAGGTCCGGATGCCAATAAAACCGTGGTACACCTGTACTGGCAGGACGATCGCGCCGAAATTTTCCTCGATACATCAGGCGAAACCCTTGCCAAACACAGCTATCGTAAACTGCCGGGCAAAGCCCCGATGCTGGAAGCACTGGCAGCATCAACCATTATGGCTACCCGGTGGGACAGAAAAAGCACATTCTTTAACCCCATGTGCGGTTCAGGTACGCTGGCTATCGAGGCGGCATTGCTGGCAACGGATAAATCGCCGGGCTTATTCAGGATGAATTATGGTTTTATGCACATTTTGGGCTATGATGAGCAGGTATTCTTCGTTGAGCGGCGTAAGCTTAAGGATAAAGCGAAAAAAGAAGCCGGCTTCAAGATCATCGCAACGGATATTTCTGCCGATGCGGTGGATATCGCTCAAAAGAATGCACGGACAGCGGGCGTTGAACATTTGATAGATTTTGCTGTTTGTGATTTTGCGGATACCGATGTGCCAGAGGAAGCGGGCATAGTAATGTTTAACCCCGAATACGGCGAACGTTTAGGCACACACACCAAACTGGAACTGACCTATAAACGCATCGGCGATTTTTTAAAGCAGAAATGCAGGGGCTACCGCGGGTATGTATTCACCGGTAATCCTGATCTGGCTAAAAAGATCGGTCTGCGTGCATCGCGCAAAATTGAATTTTATAATGGCAAGCTGGATTGCCGCTTATTTGAGTACGAACTATATGAAGGTACAAAACGCGAACCCAAAGAATAGATCATATATAAAAAGTGCACTACTGATTATTGCCCTGCTTTTTGTATCAGTATGCGGCAAGGCGCAGAACGATCCGTTCCCCTTTAAAGCGGGCAGCGAGGCCATGGCCAAGTTTTTCAGGGATAGCATCGCCATTTCGCCGGATATGATGGCAAGGAAAGCCACAGGCACAGTGGTGCTGAAGTTCTCTGCCGACGCTGACGGTGGCATTTCGCGCATGATCGTATACTATGCTGATGATGTAAGCCTTGTACAACCAGTGATTGACGCGGTACACAAATCAAACCACCAATGGCAGATACCCGCTAATCACAAACTGTATGATTACCTGATATCGTTCACCGTATCATTTAACCTGCCCGATAGCACAAGCACCGAACTGAAGGAGAAATTTTACAAATTCTACTCACAACGCAGGCAGATCACTGCTAACAATGAAGTGCCACTCGGGCAGGTAACGCTGTTGCCAAATGTGGTGGTTAAGTATGATGTGCAATAATGAACCAGGTGAACCAGGATTAAACGGATTTTATGGATTTTCAGGATAATAAAGAGAGGATACTATAAATATCCATCATGCAAATACATCCTGTAGATCTGTTTAATTCGTTAAATCCCGGTTCAGAAGTTTAATAAAGCGTTCATCTTCTCTTCCAGCCTGCTTTTCGCCAAAAATTGGTCTTCCAACCCTCTGTTCATCGGTATGGCGGTATCCAATCCCGCGCAGCGGATAACCGGTGCGTCCAGATAGCCAAAGCAATGCTCGGCAATGTGCGCTGCTATTTCGCCGCCGAAACCGCTGGTGAGGGTATCTTCATGCAGGATGAGCACACGGCCGGTTTTTTTCACGCTGGCCTCAACAGCTTCCTTGTCCCAGGGTTGTAAACTGCGCAGATCGAGTATCTCGACGGATTTGTCGGTATGTTTTGTCGCATATTCCAGTGCCCAGTGTACGCCTAACCCATAAGTAATAATGGTGGCGCTGTTTCCTTCTTTCCATATCTTCGCCTTGCCAATCTCCACATAATAATCGCCTTCTGGCACGTCGCCGTTCAGGCTGCGGTATAATAATTTATGCTCGAAGTAGATTACCGGGTTAGGGTCGTCAATAGCACTCATTAACAAACCTTTTGCATCATCCGGGAAAGCGGGGTAAACCACTTTTAGCCCTGGCGTTTTGGTAAACCAGGCCTCGTTACTTTGCGAGTGGAATGGCCCCGCGCCTGTACCTGCACCGGCAGGCATACGTATCACCACATCTACATTCTGCTGCCAGCGGTAATAGGTTTTAGCGAGGTTATTCACAATCTGGTTAAAGCCGCAGGTCACAAAATCGGCAAACTGCATTTCCATTACCGCCTTGTAGTCGTTTATAGCCAGTCCCATCGCTGCGCCTACAATGGCCGATTCGCATATCGGCGTGTTGCGCACCCGTTCCCGGCCAAATTCATCTACAAACCCTTGTGTAATCTTGAATGCGCCGCCATATTCGGCAATATCCTGCCCCATAATTACCAGGTTCTGAAATTTGCGCATGCTTAACCGTAAGGCATCGCTTATGGCATCGATATAACGTTTCTGTACCGACGGCTTTGGTGGTGCGGGGCGAAAGTTATAAGGCATATACATGTCCGCCAGTTCTGTTTCCGCATCGGGGATGATGTCCGGCTCGCTGAAGGCCTTTTCCACTTCCGAATCTATAGCCTTGTTAAAAACACCTCGGATCTGTTCAATCCATTCAGGTTTTAGCAGGTTTTCTTCTATCAAAAAACGCTCAAAATTTGCTACGGGGTCTTTCTTCGCCCATTCTTCAAACAAATGCGTCGGAACATATTTTATGCCTGATGCTTCCTCATGCCCCCGCATCCTGAAGGTCATGCATTCCAGCAGAACCGGGCGCGGGTCCTTCCGCATACTGGTAGCCAGTTCGTTAACCGTGTGGTAAACTTCCAGCAGGTTGTTACCGTCTATCCTGCGGCCTTCCATGCCATAACCAGCCGCGCGGTCAACCAGGCTATCACAGGCATATTGCTCGTTTGTTGGGGTGGAGAGGCCGTAGCCATTGTTCTCTATCACAAATATTACCGGCAGGTTCCATACGGCGGCTACGTTAAGCGCCTCGTGGAAATCGCCCTCGCTGGTAGCGCCTTCGCCGGTAAATGCCAGTGTTATTTTTTTACGGTTACTCAGTTTATCTGCTAATGCGATGCCGTCTGCCAGAGCCAGCTGCGGACCGAGATGAGAAATCATCCCGATGATCTTATAATATTGCGTACCGAAGTGAAACGACCTGTCGCGCCCTTTGGTAAAGCCCGATGCCTTGCCCTGCCATTGCGCCACCATTCGCGAGATGGGGATGCCGCGGGTAGTAAAAACGCCGAGATTACGGTGCATAGGTAAGATATACTCGTCAACCTGCATGGCCAGCGTACAGCCCACCGATATCGCTTCCTGCCCGATGCCCGAAAACCATTTCCCGATCCTGCCCTGCCTCAATAGTATCAACATCTTCTCCTCAATTAACCGCGGAAGCAATAATCGCTTGTAAAATGCCGTTAATTCGTCATTATTGAGGCCTTTTCTCGTAAAAATCATGTAGCTAAACTAATGAAGTTTTTAAAACTTTGTATGTTTACGGTATCAATTCTAAATGTATGAGATTTAAACGTACGCTTCTTGTTCTATTACTGAGTACCCCTGCTTTTATTGTTCGCGCGCAAAGCTATTTTTTATTGCCCGAAAACTTTTATGTACAAAAGGGGCAAAAAATAGATCTGCGTTTACTGCAAAGTGACGACTTTACCAAACAAAGCGACTTTAAATTTCAGGCCGGCAAAACTGCAAAATTTGATTTGTACCAGGGCAAGAAAAAAATAAATCTGCTGCCAATGGCTAAAGATACCGGTGCAGTGATCAGCATGGCAGCACCTGAAGATGGCATGGCACTGGTTGATATGGTAACCACTACCTCATCAAACGAAATGAGCCGCGCCAAATTTATACGCAGCCTGGACGAAGGCGATCCGGACAATATTGCCGAAAAAGTAAAGAACAGCAACCAGCTCTATTATAAAGAGACGTATACATCGTACATGAAAACCCTGCTGCCGGTTGAAAAAAACAGCGGAAACATTTACGAAAAACCACAGGGTGACGAGTTTGAGATCGTGATACAGCAAAACCCCTATAAATTCAATTATGGCGATGATGTTACCGGTGAGATACTTTTTCAGGGAAAGCCGCTGGCCAATGTTGAAGTAGACCTGTTTGTACGCACCGGAAACGGAATGGTGTTCCCGCAAAAGCTTAGCAGCGACGCAACCGGGCTGATTTATTTTAAACTTAGCCGCGAAGGCATTTATATTCTGCGGGCCAAACACTTCATCATATCAAGGGATAAAAGCGCCGACTTCCAGAGCTGGCGGGCAACCTACACCTTTGCCTTTACCAGCGGCAACGAAATGCCTAACACCTACAGGGAATTTGGATTTGGCAGTAAGCATTGAGGGTTAGAGGTTAGAGATTAGTTAATTGCAGATTAGAGATTAGGCTATATTTCACGTCATCCCCAACTTGTTTCGGGATCACATCATACCGGCGGGTCGCATGGCGCTTACCTTTATGTGGGTGCTGAAACAAGTTCTCCGAAGGAGTCCGATGGACAGCATGACATGCTTTTTCATTATCCGCGCAGCCATTCCATATATTCTTCCCTGCTGATCATGCGGGCGCCCATACTTTCGAGATGTTCCGTATATAGCTGGCAATCAATGAGCTGGTATAAGCCGCTCTGACATAACCATATCAGCGCGGCTTTTGATGCATTGCTTACTTTGCTGAACATGCTCTCGCCGCAGAAAACGCTATTGATCTGCACACCGTAAAATCCGCCAACAAGTTCATCACCCATCCAAACCTCAACCGAATGTGCATAACCTTCGCTGTACAGGCGATTGTAAGCAGCCTTCATATCGGTATTTATCCAGGTTCCCTGCTGGTCTTTACGCGGGATGGATGAGCAGGCCTCTACTACATCGGAGAAACATTTGTTCATGCTGATGACAAACTTCCCCGAACGCAATACCTGCCCCATGCTTTTGGACACCTTCAATTCATCCGGAAAGATCACAAACCGTTCATGAGGCGAATACCATAGTATAGGCGAATCTTCATTATACCAGGGGAATATACCATTCTCATAAGCCAGTAACAGGCGGTTTACCGACAGGTCGCCGCCAACAGCCAGCAATCCGTCGTCCTCCGCCAGTTCAGGATCAGGGAACCATATATTTTCATCCAGCCGGAATATCATCCGGTAAATTTACGCCTTGCGGCGAATGACCAGCTTTTTATTCTCGGCTTTTTTAACTGCCTCAAAATATTGCTGCATCTCGTTGTATCTATCAGCAGGAATAGCCTGATTATTCAGGTTAAAAGTAGAAGTACTGATCACTTGGTTCTTAACCGCATCATAAGTATATTTTATGGCATAATTACCATAAGTAAACTTCAATTCCTGGTTTACAGGCAGTGTTTCTATTACAAAGCCTTTTGGCAGATCGATAGTAGTTATACAGGTTTTAGCCCTTGGAAAATCAAAAAAATAAGTGCTTTTGCGTTTCTCCAGCACAGGTAGCGTCATACTCCACAGGTCGATAAGGTTTGCACGGTAAAACTCTTTATCGCCCACTTCAATATCACTGAGCTTATCATATTCCAGGTCGATATCCACTTCCCTGGTATAATTTTTATCGCCAGCATTCTCCAGATTATATACTGATGGCTGCTTAAAGTTCAGATCATGAAAAATATGCTCTTTTTGCTCGTCTTCCTTTTGGGTTGCCCAGTAAATATACTTTTCACGGAACTCGCCTGTGCAGAACAATTTTATCTGCGCCTTAGCTCCGCCAACTGAATCAAGTACTACATGCACTTGGGTATCATACTTGTTATCGTCGGGCTTGCTCTTCGGTGTGTTAATTAGTTTACCGCCGTTTTCGGTTATCAGCAGTGCATTTCTGTTTTCGGTAAACGGTCCTGGTTTACCAAACTCGCGGGTTTGCATAGTACAATCAAGCCATGTGGTATCGTTTTTAAACGGTATACATAATATTTCATGATTGAAATTATTTTCCGGATAATTGGTTTTTACGCCGGGTTCGTTGAATCCTGCATACACTACGGCCCAATATGATGGAATATTTACCGCTTTTAACAAAGCGTACATATAATTGGCAAGCGCTTTACAATCGCCATAGTTTTTAGTATCCACAAAATTAGCGTCAAAGGGCTTCCATCCGCCTATACCTAATTGTATGCTTACATAACGCGTATTATGCTGAAGGTATTCATACAAAAATTTAGCCTTAGCCTTATCCGACTTTATGGTATCGGTCATTTTCCGAATTTCGGCAGTGCGTTGGGGGCTTAATGTGCATACACCCTTATTAAGATCATATACCCACTGGCCATAGCTTTGCCATGTGTTCATGCTGCCGGGGAAGCCATAGCAATTAAATTTATCAGTAGCAAACACTATACGGGGTAAAACATCCCACCACATCTGCTCTTCTTCTTTTTTTACTGCTTTACGATTATTGGCTGTCCACGTATAGGTGTTATAAGTTGAGTCGATAGTTTTTTGTGGCTTTATTGAAACATTCCGCTCATCATACCTAAATCCCATACCACGCGCGGCTGTGACCATACATACGGATTGCTGTACAGATTGCTCAAGGCCTTGTATTACCCAGGGATCAAGATGGTTATACCCGCTGATATCTTCCTCATACGTCACTTCGAATGTTTCAGGGTAGGTGGCAAATACCGGACGGAGGTGCAAAATACGATCATCGGTAACTTCTGCGCTGCCTTCAATTGCAGAAACGTCATACATGTCACTTTTATGGTATTTTTTAAGCACATTGCCCAGCGAGTCATACAGCTTCATATCAACATAGCTATAGGTATCATATCTTCTGTGATATGAAAATTCCTGCATCGCATGCTCATCGCCTTTTTCGTTCAATACCGTGATCACCTCATGGTGCTTGTGTACAACATCAGTAGGGCTTTTGATCTTCACCTCATCAAACGAGTAGCGTATAACAGAGTTGGCATCCTTGCGCAGCGAATCGGGGATAGTAGAACTTATAAAAGTAGATTTAGGCAATTCCGCATCCTGACAGGCAGCCTTATGCGGAATTACAGTGTATAGCCCCAGTGAAAACAAGGCAAAAAATAATTGCTTTCTCATCGGCTGGTTTATGATTTTTTAAGCACGATGTTTTCGTTCATCATTTCGTACATTTTCTTGAAAAACTCGTGGTAGTCAGCATAGTCTTCTTTAAAGAAAATACTTTTTTTGAACTGAACAGTATAACGTACAACGATAGATCCATCCTGCTGGCCAAACATGCGCCTGAAGATTATACTGTTATCTGGCGTGGTCATACTGATGCTTTTAGGGAGCCCTTCAATAGTATACCCCGTCGGTACCTTATAAATGCCGTTATAGCTCAGGTTATCCTGGTAACCAAAATCAATGTCTGTTTTGCGCACATCGTTGGTAAACGGATTTTTGTGCATTTCGGTAAACAGGTTAGGGTTCAGGTACAAATAAGTATCATCTGAGGACAGATCGAGGTTAAAATTGATATTCTGCACCAGCGGTAGCGTATCAACATCCATATTATCTATTTTCAGCGACGATATCTTCAGGTTGTTGTCTTTATCGGTAAGATAATCTTTAAACTTAGTTTCCCCATCGCTTTTGTAGCGGCTTATATTTTGTATACGGCTATAGCTAAGATTATTTATTACCGCGGTACCGTCTATCTTACCACCCGGCTTTATTTCGGCATTTATGAAAACGGACCGTCTTACGGGTGCCTGATGGCTGATGAAAATGGTATTGTAATCTTTTGCGTCGGCATTAATATACAGGCCAAAAGAATTAAGCAGATTGTAAGGCGTTTCCGAATACATATTGTATTTGTCGCTCGCGTCGAGTATATAGTTTTTGGTACTATCAACAGGTATATAAACTACGGTGCTGTTAAATTGCAGCAGGTTAGTGTATACGGGGTTTACCTTGCCATGGCTGCGTGTGCTTACCAACATAGGGATGGCTGCATTAACCCCCGATTTTCGAAGTAGATGATACAGTATAAGATTTATTTCAGTGGAACTACCGGTTTTAGTATCCCATGCCTTTGATGTACCATTATCGGTATATATATGGTATTCGTTGTTCCATTTCATATCGTTCTTTACCTCGTTAAACAGGTAGGCAATTTTTGCATCATCGGTTTTTAAAGCTTTGGCTTTAGCTATAATAACATCTTCTCCTGAAAGCGACCGTCTGAATTGTCGCCCAAAATCCTCGTCGTCAACTAATCTTTCGCCTATTTTTTGCCAGCTATTGGAAAAGTTCTCTACAAAACCAACCGGCGGATGAAACGAAGCCAGCTGAAAAGCAATATCAATGGTATTATCTTCCTTGGAACTCATGTAAGGTTCATCAGGTAACGAAGGTACATTGGTCATTAGCCTGTCTTCAATATTGGTATTAAACATCAGGCTACCTATACTACCGTTGCCGGTTGACCGCGTAAATTTAGTGAAAGGCGAACGCATGTGCGTTTGGCCTGTAAAGGAGAAATACTCGGGTATTGCGGTGATGTATTCGCTATAGCGTACCGGGATATCTTCCTGAAAATCCCACGAAGGTATATATATGGGGCTGGTTGTAGTTAGCGTGTATTTGTATTCAATAATCGATCCGGCCTTGACATCGGGCATGGAGAATGTTATAGCGCTTAAGTCCCTGTCAACAGCCTGCCTGAATATCTGTTTTTTGTCCAGTTTAGTTATCTGTTCCTTGCCATCTACAAGATTAATCGTTTCGGCCTGTATGCCCGAAACATATTGCAGGTTATCGTTTGAATAAAATTCGATGCGGCACGTCGCCTGGTCTTTGGCGTCATCTTTAAATATCTTAATTCTCTTGTGGCACTCTTCTATCGTGTTCAGTCTGTCATCAAAGTACACATCGCCTTTTGCATCAAGCACCTCCGCAGTAGCGGTTTTGTCAAACGGGCAACTGGTCATTTGAAGTTCTTCCATCGGAATTTTTCCGTAAGCCTCATAAACAGGGGCAGCATCTTGTGCTTGTACAATATGGGTAAATGCGCACAATGCTAATAAAGTAAAGGTTTTTTTCATCAGCGGGTCTAAAATAGAAATTGTAATTAGCTAGGGTTAAACACTTTATACCAGAACGGACAAATTATTTAGCACTAACAACCGCCGAAGACGACTTTGAAAAGATCTCGTGATAAGGACAGGTTTGTTAATAACACGCAATTGCTCCGTCAGGAATAATTGCATCTAATTTATATAAAAAAGTTTTAATACAAAATTTATTTATTATAGTTTATAGCAAAATGCTGCATCAGAAAAACCAATTCTTATTAATAAGTACACTTAGTTTTAAAAACCCTAACTAATGGTAAACAGCCAATTAAACCATCGCCTGAATAAATTGTCATACCATCGTCATGAGCAACCAGAAACAAATCAAACACCTTTTTGCCCGCGCCGGCTTCGGGCTTCGTTTTGAAGACTTGCATGCCGATAGTGATATCTCCATAAAAAAAGCGGTAAAAAAACTATTCAAATCATCTGAAAATGATGAACCGATCGCTATTGTAAACGACACGCTCAATTACACCATGCTGGCCAAAGGTGATGAGATGACCAAAAAAATGTTCATGCAGCAGCAGCGCGAACAGGACAAAGCGCTCAACATAGGCTGGATAAACAAAATGAGCACTACTGATGCCCAACTGCGTGAGAAGATGACGCTTTTTTGGCACAACCATTTTGCCTGCCGTACGCAGCGGGCGGCATTCGCACAACAACTTAACAATATTCACCGCACCCATGCGCTGGGCAACTTTGGTACCATGCTGATGGAAGTTTCCAAATCGCCGGCCATGCTGCAGTTCCTGAATAACCAGCAGAACCAGAAAAACCACCCCAACGAGAATTTCGCCCGCGAGGTGATGGAGTTATTCACCATAGGCCGCGGCAACTATACCGAAAAGGATATTAAAGAATCGGCCCGCGCTTTTACTGGTTGGGGCTTTGATAAAGACGGCAATTTTAAACTTCGCCCATTCGTACATGATACCGGCGATAAAACCTTCCTGGGCCAAACCGGAAACTTTACCGGCGACGATATCATCCGCATCCTGCTTCAGAAAAAGGAAACGGCCCGATTCATCAGTACTAAACTGTATAAATTCCTGGTGAATGAAACGCCCGACCCAGCGCATATAAACGCTATGGCTGATGTGTTTTACAACGCTAATTATGAGATAAAACCGCTATTGGAATTTGTTTATACCTCCGACTGGTTTTATGAAGATAAGAACATGGGCAATCTCATCAAATCGCCGGTGGAGTTTTTGGTGGGACTGAACCGTCAGTTTTATATCACTTATGAAAAACCCGAAGTATTGCTGCTTTTTCAGCGTGCGTTGGGGCAGGTGTTGTTCTATCCGCCAAACGTGGCCGGATGGCCGGGCGGCAGGAACTGGATTGACAGTTCGTCGCTCATGTACCGGCTAAAAATACCTTCAATGGTACTTAATGACGGTGTAATAGACTTTACAGGAAAGGCCGACCCCGAAGACGAAGCTTTTATAGCGGCATCGCACAAGCAGCAGCAGGCAATGCACACCCGCGTTCAGGCTACGCCCGACTGGGATAAATTTTTAAAGAGTATTCCGGATAATTTGCCAAAAACAAACATTGCACAATTTATACTGGAACCCAAACTAAACAATACGCTGATCAACATGGCGAACCAGTCGGCAGATGTACGCTCGCTGGCAATAGACCTGGTTTCGACGCCGGAGTATCAGCTATGTTAATGAGCGAATGAGCGAGTTGTGAATGAGTAAATTATTGGTGGGTTGTAATTCATTCCATCACTCATTCATACAATCAATAATTAAAAAATGAAGAGAAGAGATTTTTTACGCAACAGCGCCATCATGTCGGGAGCGATGATGATGCCGGCTTTTTTAAAGCCTTTTGAGGCCGCGGCCATGGGGGAACTGACCGGATATCGGAACCTGGTGATCATACAGCTTTCCGGCGGGAATGATGGGTTAAATACTATTATTCCTTATGGCAATGATATTTATTACCAAAAGCGTAAAACCATCGCCATTAACCAAACGGATATTATAAAGTTGAACGATATGCAAGGGCTTAACCCAAGCCTGTCGGCACTTAAAGAAATATACGACCAGGGTTATATGAGCATTATTAACTCGGTGGGTTACCCTAATCCTGATCGTTCACATTTTCGGTCGATGGATATCT
>JBQCIS010000003.1:0-5443 GCA_051953515.1 Mucilaginibacter sp. | reverse complement strand
AAATATTAAAAGTAACAAGTTACATTTGATGATACGCAATTTCGTCAAATGATAACTTGTTTTGTAGTAGATGATGAATTTCATGCAGTGGAAACTTTGACAGACCTGATTGAGAGTATACCAGGCCTTAAGTTGAGTGGTACAGCAACGAACCCGCTCGAAGCACTCCGCTTTATAACATCCATGCAACCACCGGATATTACCTTTCTGGATATTAATATGCCGGAAATATCAGGAGTCGAGTTGGCCGGTATGCTCAGTCCTGTAACTACGGTTATTTTGACCACTGCATATTCTGATTATGGGTTGGATGCATTTAACAGAGGGGTCTTTGATTATTTACTAAAACCGATAACTCGGGAACGGTTCATACAGTGTCTTTCGAAGTATAATAAATACCGACCACAAACAAAACCAGACGCCGAAAAGAGTTTTTTCTTTATTAAATCAGAAACAAAAGGAAAGCTGATCAAAATTAAGACAATGGATATTCTTTATATCGAGGGAGCGCTGAACTATATCATTATTAATACCGTCGAAGGAAAGCATATTACTTACTTAACAATGAGCGAAGTGCAGTATCATCTTCCAGAGTATTTATTTTACCGGATACATAAATCTTTCATTGTGAATGTTGACCGCATTAAAATGGTAAATGGGGCGACCCTTTACCTTGAAGACAAAACAGTTTTAAGCATTGGCGTTTCTTATCGCAATGATTTCAATGATTTTATACAAACCAAGCTTTTAAAATCAAAACGAAATTAGTGCCGTTTAATATTTATAAATCAATATGACCGTCTCGGACATAATTTGTCTTAAGAATAATCAAAACTCGTTACGATCGATTTCATATAAAGTTTCCATGGGCAAATCTGCGCATCTTTTGAATGATAATTGATACAAGACAACTGCCAGCCTATTATTAATATTAAACAACTGATTTGTTTCTAACAAGTTATTGATAAACGTTATTATCATTAAAATAATTAATGTAATGAGAGTAACTATCAGAAAAAGGCCGCTTGTAAAAGGCCGCCATCGGCTTGTCCTTAATTTCTATCCGCCTGTCTTTAGCCCTATTACTAATAAAAGTACACGGTACGAAAATCTTAAACTTTTTTTGTACGATCATCCCGTTACGGCTGATGAGCGAAACCACAACAAAAAAACAATTGAGTTATCCAATTCCATTTGTGCAAGCCGCCAATTGGATATACAGACGCAAATGCATAGGTTGGTCCCCAATTTTAGAAAGCAAGAAAGTTTCATCGCTTATTTTCGAAAACTCACAGATCAGCAACGTGGTATAAACTGGCATAACTGGGATAGCAGCGTAAGATATTTTCAACTATTGATATCACTTTCGCAGATCTTAATCTATCCTTTTGCGAAAGTTTTAAGCTTCCCTTATGGACTACTGGATCATTAGAACTCAAATTCGATGGGTAGAAAAATGGGATAAGATAGAAAGTGGCTCCGAAACATCCATACATTATAAAGAGAAAAAGAAGAGTGTCGATGACGCCGACCGTTTTAAACCCCCAAGAGCTTACTGGGCGAAATTAATGACACTGTTCAATACTATCGTCGCAAGCATCTAATAATAGCTTTCTGACTTGTTCGCACCTGCCTGCCAGTTATTATAAAAAAACTGTATCCTCGAACGGATATCGCATAAAGCCCAAGCTAAATTAAGTAGGGGATTTTAAATCGCCCCCTTCTTTTGCTTCATTTCTTTAAGGCGTTTGAAGAAAAGAAAAGTAGTCGCCACTAAAATTATATGCTTCACGGCCAAAGTATATTTCAAATTTAGGGCTGGCAAATTGATCTCAAGTTTTAATCTATGACAAGTTGTTCAGTGGCTTATCCCGAGAAAAGTATTTATTCTCGACGTATATTTGGTTAAACTTTGTCATTTCAGTTTAAAGGAGGACGCGAAATTAAGATGACCAAATTAACCTATAGCCGCCAACAATTGTACGAACTAATATGGTCTGCGCCGCTTGGACAAGTGGCAGCAAAACTTGAGACCACTTCGGCATTGATTCGGAAGATATGCTTCGACGAAAATATCCCGGTGCCAGGATATTTTTATTGGTCGCCTTCGAACGCAGACAGACGAAAGCTGGATCCACTACCACTTAAAGAACATGAGATGATATTAAATTTCCCTGATGTTGTAGAGCGATCACAAACAGATCTCTTGGCCCCAGGCGAAATGCTCTCAAAGCTCAAGGCACCCCAACGACTGGCCGACCCTGATCCGTTGACCATACAGCCAGCACGAAACACACGCTAACTTAATTCATTATTCCAAACGTCTTGATGCCGTCTACATACCTGCTCAAAATTATTTACACATTTTCTTCATTTGCTAATATTTTTAGTATTATTTTTGTGGTAATTTTGATATGCGGGAGTTTTATATACATGTTGAATTGCGTCAAGGGCCAACTTGGGTGCAGGTGGATGAAGTGCCGCCTGAAAGTTGGAGCAAGCCCGGCGTACCCGCTTTTATCATTGAATACGACAGCACAAACGGCAATGTTTTACTTACTGTCCAATTGGAGCAAGGTATTTGGTATGACCAAAATACCCATTCTTCCGAGGAAAATGTTTACTTCCAGGAATTAGAAGAAGACTCCTACGAGCATCGTTACCCCGATTATCAAAGCCCGCTTTACAGCGATGAACTACGCGCCATAGGTGATGCAATCAGCAGGCACATGGTGGTAGCCTTATCCGCTTACTTAGGGTTGTTCTACAATCAATTCCGCAGACCTGCTTTAAACTGATATGACATGGATAAAAAAGCCCTTATCAGTAAATTACAACAAGAAATCCTGCAATGGGAAGGCTATAAGCCACCTGTTGCTGGCTCACGAAGTTTAGTAGGGCTTGGTCCAGTTGAAACGGCTTTTCCCAATGGCGTATTTCCTGTAGCTGCGGTACACGAATTTGTCTGTGCCAGTAGTGAAGAAGCAGCAGCATCGGGGGGCTTTATTACAGGGATACTGTCTTTTCTGATGCGGCAAGGAGGTGTATGTATTTGGATAAGCAAAGCCCAACGGTTGTTCGCCCCGGCATTTGCAGGGTTTGGTGTCTTGCCTCATCAAGTAATTTTTATCAGTCTGTTTAAAGATGAAGAGGCCTTGTGGGTTATGGAAGAGGCCTTAAAATGCAATGGCTTATCGGCTGTAATATGTGAACTGAGCGAAATGGATTTTAAGCAATCCCGCCGTTTGCAACTGGCAGTAGAACATAGCAGGGTAACAGGGTTCGTTTTGAGAAACTCTGCAAAACAATTGGGTTCAACAGCATGTGCGGCACGTTGGCAGATAAAACAATTACCAAGTGCCGACATGGAAGGCTTACCCGGTTTAGGTTTTCCGCGCTGGCAAGTGGAGTTGATGAAAGTTCGCAATGGAAAGACAGGCAGTTGGGTAGTAGAGTGGTCGGAAGAACACTTTCAGCCCGTCGAACATATTATTGTTAAGGAAGAAAGGCAGGTGGGGTGAGTTATGCAGCGACGATATATGTCAATATGGTTTCGGCATCTGCTAACAGATGGGTTGACACGACGGCGACCCGAACTTAAGGAATTGCCGTTTGTATTAGTTGCACCTGTAAAGAACCGGGTAGTCATCACAGCATCCAGCATGCTTGCTGAACAACAAGGTGCATTTGCAGGAATGGCAGCAGCAGATGCACGGGCTGCAGTAGCTGAACTGGTCACACTTGACGATACACCGGGTCAGGCTACTAAACTTTTGTACCTGTTAGGGCTGGCCTGTATTCGTTATACCCCTATCGTTTCCATAGATCCACCTGATGGGCTAATGTTGGATATTTCAGGTTGTGCACATCTTTGGGGCGATGAACGCGGTTATTACAAAGAAGTCATATTTAAGCTGCGGAAAAATGGCTTTGATGCGCGTGCCGCAATTGCCGACACACCGGGTGTTGCCTGGGCGGTAGCACGGTTTGGCGAAAAGTACCCGATCATTGAAACAGGAAAGCAGGCTTTGGCCATTGCAGATTTACCACCTACGGCTTTGCGGCTTGATGCAGAAATAGTTGATCGATTACAAAGGCTTGGGTTTCGGAGAATAGCGCCATTATTGGAGTTGCCGGCACAAATGCTGCGGCGGCGTTTTGGCAAAGAATTACTATTGCGGATTGACCAAACGTTAGGAAGAATAGAAGAACACAGGGAAACACTTACACCACCAGTACCTTATGTTGAACGCTTACCATGTATGGAACCGATCCGAACAGCGCTGGGTATTGAAATCGCAATAGAAAGATTGCTATCGGCTATATGTCTGCGATTGCAAGCAGAGAACAGGGGCATCCGCAAGGCATTCTTGAAGTGCCATCGCATCGATGGAAGAAAAGTACAGGTCAGCATATCAACCAGCAAAGGCTCATACAGCGTATCTCATTTGATGCGCTTGTTCAAGCTACAAGTAGGAAAGATTGAACCAGCATTGGGAATAGAGTTGTTTGTACTGGAAGCGTCGATCGTAGAAGAAATGGACATTGTGCAGGAACAATTATGGGCAGAAGCAAAAGGATTAGCTGATACTGCGTTGGCAGAATTACTGGATCGCGTTGCGGGTAAGGTTGGGGCTAATAACATTTGCCGTTTCTTACCTGTTGAACATCATTGGCCTGAACGTTCTGTGAAAGTTGCAAGCTCACTCACTGAAAAACCTGAAACAGATTGGCAGGTGCAATTACGCCCTATCCGAACGCTTTCTGTACCTGAACCCATTGAGGTGATGGCTTTAATACCCGACCATCCCCCCAAAGTGTTTACCTACAAAAATAAACGGCATGTCATCAAAAAGGCAGATGGGCCTGAACGGATTGGCCGGGAATGGTGGCGTGACAGCGGCGAACACCGTGATTATTATGCCTTAGAGGATAGTGAAGGCCAAAGATATTGGGTGTTCAGATCGGGGCATTATGACGGTAACGATGCGCGGTGGTATTTACATGGCTATTTTGCATAGGAGGCTTGATGATGGAATACGCTGAATTACAGGTTACCTCTAACTTTAGCTTTTTGCGCGGAGGCTCTCATCCTCAGGAACTGGTTGAACAAGCTGCAACATTAGGTTATTCAGCCATTGCCATCACAGACCACAATTCGTTTGCAGGTATTGTACGCGCTCACATGGCCGCCAAAGGTTTACCAATACGCTTTATTCCTGCATGTAGATTGGATTTGGTGGATGGGACAAGTTTACTGGCTTATCCTACCAATATCCTTGCCTATGGCAGGCTGTCGGCACTGCTCACATTAGGCAATCTGCGGACTGAGAAAGGGCAATGTCAACTATATAAGAAAGATGTTTACGCACATTGTCAGGATGTACTATTTGTTGTAATCCCACCCCAAAAGCTAAATAGCCGTTTTGAGTTTGATGCTGCT
>JBQCIS010000002.1:0-2921 GCA_051953515.1 Mucilaginibacter sp. | reverse complement strand
AAAGACAACATAAAAAATGCCTGTCAATTATCAGACAGGCATTTTTTATTAAAATATATCGTATCACATCACTTTCCGCTTCCTCACCCATTCTGATGATTGTTGTGCGGATGCTTGTTCAACTGCGTTTGTCCGTTTTACAGAGAGTAGCTTTTCCATTACTAAAGCTGCAATTAATGCGTCATCCTTATTGCCGTCTTGCAAAACTTCCGGGGTAAAGTACTTCTTTACAAAATGCGTATCGAACCTTCCCGACGTGAACGCTTCATGCTGCATAACAAATTTGCCAAATGGTAAAGTTGTACTGATACCCGTGATAATATACTCGTCAATAGCACGAACCATGCGGTCTATCGCCTCTGCCCTGTCTTTGCCATAAACAGTTAGTTTGGCTATCATCGGGTCGTAATAGATCGGTATTTCCATTCCCTGCTCAAAGCCATCATCCACGCGTATACCGGGGCCTTTTGGAGTAATGTATGTTTGTAATGTACCAATGTCGGGCAGAAAATTATTGGCTGGATCTTCTGCATATACGCGCAGTTCAATGGCATGGCCTCGTATCTCCAGGTCTTCCTGCTTAAAGCTGATTGCTTCGCCGCGGGCAATTTTTATCTGTTCCTTTACCAGGTCTATCCCTGTGATCAATTCTGTAACCGGGTGTTCCACCTGCAAACGGGTATTCATCTCCAGAAAATAAAAATTAAGCTGATCGTCCATAATGAACTCCACCGTTCCGGCGCCGGTATAATTTACGCTGCGGGCCACATCAACCGCGCATTTACCCATTGCCGAGCGTATAGCCGGCGTTAAAATGGCTGACGGCGCTTCCTCTATCACTTTCTGGTGCCTGCGCTGCACCGAGCATTCGCGCTCAAATAAATGCACAATATTACCGTGCGTATCACCCAAAACCTGTATCTCGATATGCCTTGGCGACGACACATACCGCTCAATAAACACCGATCCATCCCCAAAAGCCGAAGTTGCTTCTGAAACCGCCAGCTGCATTTGTTCTTCAAAATCTTCGGCCCTGTCCACTATGCGCATACCTTTACCGCCGCCGCCTGCTGCCGCTTTGATCAGTATCGGAAAGCCCACTTCAATTGCACGGTTCTTCGCTTCTTCAACATCGGTTATTGCTTCCTCCGTGCCCGGAACCATGGGAATATTGTACTGCATAGCTGCAGCCTTAGCCGAAAGTTTATTGCCCATCACTTCCATCGCCTCAGGAGACGGGCCTATGAGTGTTAAACCGGCTTCACGTACCATGCGTGCAAAAGCTGCATTTTCCGACAAAAAACCATACCCGGGATGAATGCCTTCGGCACCGGTTTTACGGCAGGCGTCAATGATCTTTTCACCAATCAGGTAAGATTGATTTGACGGTGCAGGCCCGATATTCACCGCCTCATCCGCATAGCGCACATGCAGCGCATCACGGTCAGCATCCGAATAAACGGCGACCGTCATTATACCCATTTCGCGCGCGGAGCGCATAATACGCAGCGCTATCTCACCGCGATTAGCAACCAATATTTTTTGCATAGTAAGCAAATGTAATTTTTTGGCGGGATGTTATGAAGTTGAAACGGCGGAAAGTTGTAAGGCTGGAACGTTGAAAGCAACTAATCTCTGATCAACTAACCTCTAACAATTACGTCAACTCATCAACCAGGTACAAAACCGACTCATAATTCTCGCCAACAGCTTGTGATAAGGCCATTTCGCAGGTTTTGGTAGAGGAGTAATAGCCATCGTATTGGTGCTGGCAAACTTCAAGCGCTTCGGGCATGGTAGCAGAATTGGTTAGTTCCGGAAACAAAAATCCCCTGTCGCCTGCCATACCGCAGCAGCCCGCATGCAGCGGAACGGTAATTTCTTCGGCAAAGTGCTTGGCAATATCAGTGAACTTATGTTGGGTATTCATTTTTTGCAGCGAACAAACCGGGTGCAATACAATGGAAGATTTTTTATGGGCTACATGTAATCGTGGCAGGACAATATCGTGGAGGTAATCAACGCTGTCAAGAATGGTCAGCTTATCATAAGAATTTTTATTCTCATCTGTCAGTACCGATCGCATGTGTTTAAAAGTGTATGCGCAGGAGCTGACATCTATCACCACCTTTAACGTACCCTGCCGACTGGCCATCCATAGCCTTTCGATAATGGAATTGGCCTTGTAAGCATACGCGTCGTGGTATCCTTTTGACGCGAATAGCTGGCTGCAGCAACTGCTGTTAACATCGGGCAATATCTCCACTCCTATGCCCGCCTTCAGCGAAACGCTGATGAAGGTTTCCATCACATTCTTTTTGCCGGGCTGTCCGCTGCCCATCATTCGCGAAATACAGCTTGGCAAGTACAGCACCCTTTCGTCGTGAAACAGGCCTGCCGGGGTCTCCAACGCTGAAAGATCGGGTGGTGATGCGATCTGCTCTGTCCACAAAGGCATGGATGGAATAATGGTTTTTAGTGCTTTGGTCAACTGCGGCATCACTTTTTTGCCAAACAGTTTGTTAATGATGTTTCCAGCCGTCAATCCAAACCGTGCGCACCAAACGGCCAGACCAAAATTTTTGGCTACAGACAGGGCAATCTTATTAGCTAAAACCGAATGATTTTCGCGACGCAGCCGCTTTACCAGTTCCCCGGTATTAATGTCAACCGGGCAGGCAGTAGCGCAAAGGCCGTCAACCGCGCAGGTATCGAGGCCATCATACTGGTATTGGTCGAGCAAAATTTTATAATCCTGCTTCTCGCCTGCCTGCTGCATTTTTTTCAATTCCCGACGGATCACAATCCTGCGGCGCGGTGTGGTAGTGAGGTTACGGCTTGGGCATTTATGTTCGCAATAGCCGCATTCGGTACACTTATCTACCTCTTCCTCAACAGTTGGCAGGCGTTTGATATTTTTG
>JBQCIS010000001.1:0-15002 GCA_051953515.1 Mucilaginibacter sp. | reverse complement strand
CATCCGGCAATACAAAGGCATTGTTTATTCCGGCCAACGAAACTACCAGCGAAAATAACAGCCCGGCTATCAGCGCAAATGTATATCCTAATCCATCAAACGGACAATTCACGCTGAAAGCTACCGGGAAAGATGGTGAACCGATACAGGTAATTATTTATAACTCCACCGGCGCACAGGTCTACAGTACAAAGGGGACTGGTAAGCTTAGTCAGATTGTTAATTTAAAAGTGGCTTACACGGGCATGGGGCAGTATTTTTTTGCGAGGATAACCATTGGGGGTAAAACCTTTATCAAAAAAATCATTATCGCCAAACAATAAGTTAAACAGTATACCCTTCCCGAGGCAAGAGTTCGGTAAATTATCGCTTTTTGAATGCTGTGATATTGGCTTTTTCTTTTCTCGCAGCTATAATTCGCTTACAGTCCGAAACAAATTTGTGCTTAATCTTTTTCTCCGGGGTCACAGATTTTCAAAAGCCCTTTCTATAACAAAAAAAAGAGGGCTTTTTTCATCTATTTAAGCGATTTTGAAGTACCGACTTTCCATAATGATTTGATCAAATCAGAAGCAGTTTAACAGGTTTTATTGTTGAATTTGACGCAAATGTTTTACAAAATCGCCGTTTGCAAAAAACATTTGTCGCAACCGGTATGGAATGGCTACGGTCAAACAAATTGCTCTGCCCCATCAAAAAAAGGCGACAACACATGGAATGTAAAAATCAGGCTGACACTTAGGCAAAGTCCATATACATGGGCATGGCTTCTTTCATTTTAGAGAAATTTAGAGAGAGAGAGAGTTTATCTAAAAGTCATTAAAAATTAAAAGTGGTATTAAACAGTTTAACCTCTTTATTAGGTTAGGGTATATTTTTATTAATAGTACCCAAATTTAAAAATCTATCGACATACTTAAAATATCATAAAATAAAAACATGTATTGACACTTAGCGGAAAGAATATGAAACCGGTTATTTACGAGTATATAGCATCGATGCCGGACGAAATACCTAACAAGCCAAGCTGTTCAATGGCGGCTGGGCATGTATACATGCTCAGCGTAATTAACTATATAAATCAATTACAGTAGCCTACCCTGTAAATTTTACAATTGCTTTTGCTCCCAGGCCCGGCCCGGCGCTTTTTATATCGAAGAAGCCGCCATGACTTTCTATGATAACTCTACAATTATAGAGACCCAAGCCTGTACCTTGCGTTTTGGTTGTGAACCCTTTGACAAAAAGTAAATTAGCCGTTGCAGCATCAAACCCTTGTCCGTTATCCTCAATACTTAATTCGATTAGTTTCCCGATGGCCTGCATTTTAACGGTTATTTTCTTTTCCGGGCTGTCAAGACCGATCGCTTCAATACTGTTTTTCATGACATTTAAAATAACCTGGATCAGTTTGGTATGATCGCCCTTAATAGTATAATCACCAGGTTGTATGTCCGTTTCAAACCGAATACCCTTTTTCTCAAATGAGGCAAAAAGCATGGCGTTGCACTCATTAATAATTTTAACCAGATCGACGGGCTTCCTTTGATGTATTCCGGTATGTTCCCGAACAAGTTGTCGTTGAATATTCAGGATATCCTGGATATGGCTGATGATATTTTGCAACTCTTTAACTGATTTGCGTATTTCGGCCTCATTGGCGGTCTGACGATTAATAAAACCCTCAACTACAGTAAGCAATGCTTTAGCTTTGTCCTGACCAAGCGCAGCAGCTAATGCCTCCTGTTGTCCTTTGAGAAATAGGCTGATATTTTTAACAGGGTCAAGATTTGTCAAACCGGTTGCCTGATTGATGCGGCCTATGTGCGAACCCAATCCAACCAGCGCATTCCCAATATCATGCAGGACTTCTGATGCAATTTCAAATTTTCCCTGGGCTACGGCACGGTCGATTTCGTGCTCCTTTTGCGCTTTCAGCTTTTGATTAAGCGTTATCAGATCACCGTTCAATTTTTTTAATTCTTCTTCAGCCTGTTTACGCACCGTAATATCGTGACCGATACCCAACAAACGAACTATACTGCCGGATTCATCCTGTACGGGAATTTTAGTAGTCAGCAGCCAGCGCTTTTCGCCATTACCATCCAGAAAATATTCTTCCCTGTTTAAGATCGTATCCCCACTGTGTAACACACGCATGTCGTCTTCATATCCCCGGCGACCGATGTCGTTGTTAAACAGTTCAAGATCTGTCTTACCAAGAACTTCCGCCTCTGAGGTTGCGCCAATATTGGCTACATCGGCCTTGTTTGCAATAGTCTTTTTCCCCTTTATATTCTTTACATAGATTGCATCCGGTAACGTATCGATCAGCGTTCTCAGTAAAATGCGCTCCTGGCGTATGGCTTCTTCGGCCTTTTTGTGCCGGGTAATATCAACATGAGTACCTATAAACACCGGTCTGGAACTACCATGAGTGCCACTGAATAACCTTCCGCGCGACCATATCCATATCCAGCTGCCGTCACGATGCTTCATCCTGAAATAGCTTTCATGTACCCCTTCCGGCTTTTTTACATAGGTGGCAAAACGTGAAGTCGCCTCCTCAATATCCTCCGGGTGGAGCAGATCAATCCACGTTGCTTTTAAATTCGGTTTACCCGAAAGATCATAATGGTTAATATCCAGGCCCAGCATGGAAAAATAAACGTCATTACACCATAAAAAATCTGTTTCCGAAAAATACTCCCAGGCCCCGATATCGGATGCATCGATGAATGCTTTATATTTTTCTAACTCGCGATACAGATCGGCAGGCTGATCCCCTACAACAACGCTATTGTGGTTATTTTTCATTTTATTCGGTTTATACGTATATAGAGTTTAGCTTAGCGGCAGGCGGATCCTGAAATTTGCACCGGGATCATTGGTAACATCAATAGTTCCGCCATGCATTGCCACAAATTTGGCTACGATAGCCAAACCCAACCCTGTGCCATTCTTTTTATGCAGGGTAACAAAAGGGTCAAAAAGCGTTTTGTTGATTTCAGGGGGAATACCCGGGCCGCTGTCAGCTATGTATAGTACAGCTTCTTTCTTGTCGGTTTGCGCCCCAATACGTATAGTCCCTTTTTCGGGACGGTCCGCAAGCGCATCCACAGCGTTATTTAACAGGTTTACCATCACTCGGCTCAGTTTGCTTTCGTCGCCGGACAGGAGTAGCCCTTCAGAAATATCCCGAACAATCTCGATGTTATCGAATCCCTTCCTGGTTTCGGCTTGTTTAACCGCTTCGTTCACAATTTTGTCAAAGCTTACCGAAACTTTTTTAACCGGGTTCTCTTTGATAAAATCAAGCAGGTCATCAAAGATCAATGACGCATTATCCAGGGATTGTTCGATCAGATCAATCAGATCGACTGAACAATCTTCTTCCCGCATTAAACCGGTGGTCTGTTTAATGCAATTCATGGGCGAACGGAGGTCATGAATAACCATCCCGATCACCTGACCAACTGCTGAAAGTTTCTCTTTTTGCATTAACGCCTCATTCAATTCTGCATTGCGAATGGCTTGTGCCGCATTTTGCGTAAATAGCTTCAGCAGGTACATTTTTTCTATTTTTAGACTTTCCTGCTTTTTCAGCACTGCAAAAACAGAGTAATTTTCCATCCGGGCCAATACCAGGTTGTCTATCTGTCTTACCTCGTTTTTTCCTATCTTAACATTTTTTATGCGGGCAACCAGTTCGCCAACATTGAAATTAGCACCAAACTCGCCTATTGAAATTAATTTTTCGTAAACCAGATCATCGTGAAGCTTGCCAATAAGGGCCGTATCGGTTTTCAAAGCAATGGCAATCTGATCAAGTATATTCTTTAACAAGGAAGTAAGCTGGTTCTGATTCAAACTGATTGATGAAATGGACTCGATCAGGTTTTCCAGATTGCGCAGCTTATCATAGTCGGTCACTGCCTTTGTAGCCAATTGGATGATCTCTTCCGGTGCGTAGGGCTTGCAGTGATATCCGACATTTTGCCCTGCCTGTTCAACAATTTCCTCGATGGAATGATCGCTATAAGCTGTTATAAAGATGATCTCAGCCTTACAATCATATTTTCTGATTTCCATGGCCGCCTCCAGACCGCTAAGGCCCGGCATGCGCATATCCAGGAAGATGACGGCGTAGGGCCGACCCTGCTCCACTGCCTCCCGCACTTTGCGAATACCATCCTGCCCATTCGACGCTTTGTCAACGGTAAAAACCGGTATGATACCGGGGTGCTGTGCAACAGAAACCGGAGAGGTATCGAAAAGAACATTTAAAGCACTATCGACGGCGTCCTGTTCGTCGGAGCGCCCTTTAGGAATCAGGATTTCCTCCATATTATCCCTCACCATTTCTTCATCGTCTATGACCAGAACGGATGTATTTAATTCATTCATATCATTTCATCGTTATCTAATTCTTTTTACGATAAAAGCGATAAGAGGTTGTTGTCTTAATCATAATATCATTGCGGATGTTAAAATCCGCGGCAGTATTCTTATAAAGCTGATTGAAACAGAGTATAGGCGGTGAGAAATTAATTGTTAGCTTTATATAAACGATATGGCCACATAACAGGGGTTAAATTGAAGGTGAATGGCAAAATTCTGGATCACGCGGCACTTTAAGTGAACAACAACTGAATAGATTAAAAAAGGATTATGTAAAAGGGCTAAGGGAGCAATTACATGTGCAGTTTAGGTAATTAGAAGATCACGGTGTGGTAGCCTCTAAGTTTGAGGGCAGATGATTAATTCATCAAAAAAGCAAAAAACTGTGTTTCCGCTCAAATTAGGCCATTTTTGTTGAAAATAAAAAGCCCCACTGGCGTGTGGGGCTTTGCTCCCCAGGCTGTGCGGTTTAAAACCGAATTTATCGACCAAATCCGCTTTTTGAGCGATTTACAGCGGTTTATTGTTTAACCAGACTGGATTTCTCGAACCGTCAGTTAGAGAAAGTCTTCGTTCTATGGGGTTGAAATTAGTTCGCAAATAGCTTAGTGGTCTTGGATAGGCAGTTATTTTTTTAAATACCACGGTAATAATGGCCACCCGCTCTTTCTTGTTGGTTGATCTTCGTTAGATGATGATCGATCATAATATGTAGAAGATTGTTTAGACTCATTAGGAGCCAATAAACTATCCCGATCAATTCCAGATAACCATTCATCATCCGCCTCTATTATAGGGTCAAACCAATCAATCTTTTCTTTCACCCAGCTTAACCAAGCTGTCAGCTCTTCAGTCATATTGTTTTTTTGGAGTGCATCTCGCTCTACAGCATCGATATATTCTTTTATAGTTTCTATAACCTTCCATCGTTGGGCATTTTTAATCACTGTTTTAAAAGATTCAAGTTCAGTCCTTTTCCTTTCAGCAAGTAATTTTTGCTGCCGTTCTTTCTCCTGTCTGATTACTTGCTGTCGTTCACTTTCTTCTCTCCAACGCCGCTCTTCCATCGCTTTTATCTCCAGCCTGGCAATCAGCTTTGCCAATTGCTGTTCGACCAGTTTTTGACCATCCTTCATTGTCATTTTCCCCCAATGGTCAAACTGGATCGTAAAAATCCCAGTAGGTACAAATGTTGGCCTTATCCATGAATCTTTATCAGGTATTGTGGTCGTACCTTCCCGCAGTGTAATGGCATATTTACTGCCGAATATGATGACAGAGCTTTCACGATCTGTTAATTCGAAATGGTGCCCTCGTTGCTTCATGACCTTGATAAATGTATTCATAAACAGTAAGGCGCGATCCACTTGAGTGATCGAGACCCTGATGTCGAATAAACTACTCCCGCTAAATAGCAGGTCACCCTCGCGATAGTCCTTCGGGATTTTAGCCAGAACCTTTTGAGCGGGAAGAATCAGTGGATCTGGATCGGTTAGTTTAGCAGGTACAGTTAGTGTAAGGGCAGTATCGGCCTCGATCTTTCGTTGCAATGCTAATTCAGGCGATATGCCCAATTCATCTTCCGGAAGGCTTCCGTCCCTTAGACTCAACTCAACCGTTTGCTCGCCGCCTTCCTGTTCAATAAAAGGCTTTATGTTAACTTTCTTCCCAACTTTGACTTTGTTCCAGTAGCCGGTCTCCGGCAGCGGGATATTCAGCCGGATACACATCTTTCGTAGTCCGACGTCAGAAATATTATATTTTTTGGCGAGCGTTAACATTGGTTCTGACCAGATCAGGTCATAAAGCTGGCGGCGGGTTAGGGATACTTTTTTCATTAAGCGATGATTAGAATTACAAAATTAATGTGATGTTACCTTAAGAAGGCCAATTGCGTTAACAAACTATCAGTATACGAAATTGAGTATTTTAAACATTGTCATTTTGTATTCTATTGACATAGACGGCTAAAGCCACGTGAACTGCCCGAGCAATGACAATTACTTGATTATTGGGGAATTACGGTTTGTGGTAGAACAACTTCATTTTTGATTATTTTTGAAAAAAACATATGGTAGAGGACAAAATTGCAACCAAATACTACAAAACGCAACGTGAAAGGTTAGCAAAAATACGTGATAATACCGGTCATAGAACATTTGGCATTGAATGGGCTTTACGTATGGCCCTACAGCTATTAGCCTTTGTGGTTCCATCTGGGTGGGTGAAATGCTACACCGATGGAGATTTGCTGTTAAGACGACGGAAGCATATTGAGATTTTTGCTTTTTTTAAAGTTGTTTATGTATTCGCTGTAGTTTATTTTGACATCGCTCGAACATGGTTAAACTTAATTATTATTTCATTATTTGCCCTTGATACATTACATGCGCTGCTTTGCAGGATTTTTCTGGACAAAGAATGGCGCGAACAAGTAAGTTATAAACGAAACCTAATAATGGCTTTCGTGAATTATGTAGAGCTTATTTTTTTCTTTGCAGGCGTATATTCTTTTTGCGATTATCATCAAGACCCAACTAAAAGTGCAGCTTTTGTGATTAATACAATGATTGATGTAGGCAACCATCACCTCACACCTGCACAGGATATTTATTATAGTTTTGTTACAGCAACAACGGTCGGCTATGGCGATATTTCTGCAGCTTCAACTTGGGCGCAGGCGATAGTTTGCTTTCAGGTAATGATATCTTTGTTTTTCGTAGTTGTTATTATTACAAATATGATGGCGAACTTTAGTAAGTTGGGATTGGCTAATAAACAGGATAATGATAAAGCCGAATCTGAAAATGCTAATTAGTTCTAATAGTTTGCAATCATATCGAGCACCTTGCGATAATAAGGAGCACCGTCAAGACCGGTTATGATATGGACTTTGATACCATTAGCGTCCATGACCTGTAATTTCGGACGTGCATTTTCAGCGAATTTCTCAGGGATATAATAATGAATGCTGTTAGTTATATCCAGTTGACTCTTACCTTTTCGTTTGGTTTTATAATATTTTAGGCGGGCACGATATGTTAACAGCCACGACAAATCTGTTTCAACAAAATCTAAGGTTAGCCCAATAATGTGTATATCATGAGTAAAGAATAGGTCTATCCATGATTGATAGCCGGGTTCCTGTCCAGCGCGTAGCCGACCCACCAATGATTTTTTAGGCACTTCCTTTGATTTGTATTGAGTACCATTTACTGTATAATTACGCATGTGTTGTAATTGGCCGCAATAATGTTCGTATCCTAGGTTTATAGAAGCAGGATAATTACATTCTCCATGAATATGCCAATATGTGGTTTCTGCTATTTGGTGTTTACGAAAAACACTGTAATAAACTTCACTAACCAATCCCTCGTTCTTTTTTGACGAAAAGCCTTGGATCGCATAATCATAATTAGTGGTCATGACGTGCGGGCATTTTAACGTCCTGATCTGTTCGTGAAGTTCATTCGAATCAATCTGTTTAACAGTATCAGCAATAAAACTTTTAACCTTAAACTCATCCCAATTTTTTTGTCGCAAAGCCCGCAAAAATATCTCATCATAAATAACAGGGAAAGGCTTGTTGGTTTTATCCAAATTTTTTAAACCACAATGATCTGAGATATTATCCAATACGGTTCCCCAGTCTTTCCCGAGAGATGTTTCATTAATGCCATTGCCTATCAATAATGCAGAAAGAGGTTTCTTCATATTATCTATGGTGTATCGTCAATATTGCCCGGTGCCCAGCCATTCATAAGCAGATTAGGTTTATTCAATAAACTAAAGTAGTAACAGGGGCTCTTTTCTACAAATCTCTTAATCGCATCCTGTGCGGTTTACAAAAGAAATTATCGACCAAATCCGCTTTCTGAGCGAATTACAGCCGTTTATAGTTTAACCAGGCTGGATTTCTCGAACCATTATAAACTAAACCTATAAACGTTTGCAATGTAAAAAATTTTCATGTTGATAAATTACAAGAAATGATTACTGATGTTTCAGCTTCTCTATAATTCCATTTCCATCTCCCCAAAAATTTGCAAAAAATTATAAATAGTAAAGAAAAAATTTTCCTTTTCAGTCAGGAAAGACATCTCCAAAACGGCTAAATTAATTTATTAAAATGTCGCATAATTTGGAATCCTGCTTATTTGTACAACATTAAATGTCCTCGGACACCGAAATTTCTAATAACTGGAATAAAGGGGGCGAAGGTACAAGCAAATTGGCCTTAAGGTTTTGTTTATTAACAAGTTAATTCTATATTAGCATAATAAACTTTATCATGACCCTCCTAAAAATGATTTTTTTAGTCGTTCTACATTTGGATATACATATTGCTTTTACACATTAGTCATTTATCTTTTAATCATCATGCTTTCGCGGAACTCAAAAGAAAAAACGAGGTTTTCAAAACTAACAAGGGAAATCTGCCAACGGGAAGGAATCGATGAGTCTGTTTTATTGTATTTGGTCAATAACGAACTGGCACGATTAGCGCAGCTTGGACACGAAAATTCATTAAAGTTAGAAGGACTGGAAGCGGAATTGCAGCAAAAACAATTGTCGGTGGAGAAGTTGAAGGCACTGTTCGCCGAAAAAGTGTCAGCTATCGATGCAGTAACAGGGAAGATTGCAGGTCTATCAACGGGAATAGCGCAGAATGAGGAACGATTAAAAAGTCTGTCCGCAACATTGGCCCAATTACAAGTAAAAAAGGATTCCTTAGCAGAAGAGGTCAAAAAAGAAGAGCGCAATCACAAGCAGCTAGAATATGATATTTTGATCAAACGTCACGATGTCCAATCCAATTCCTGGAGCGGCCGCAAAATCAGTATCATGCTTTTTATTTTTTCAATTATTGGGATCATTATTGCGATTTTGCTTATCACACATAAAAGAAAATGAACAGATTTTTATTAACTATTGGTTTGGGTATTTTGACCGTTTGGGATATGGCAACCACTGTCTATGGTACTATCACCCTATTGGGTCAGAATACTATTCAGTGGATCATCTCAATCCTATGGGCCTTCATGCTGTCGGGCTTTCTTCTCCGGACAATTCCTATTATTAAGAACCCCTCGCAGGAACTGGTGCCATCAGGGGCTAAGGTGTTGTGGTTTTTGGCTATCCTATATGATTTGTTTACCGCCTTTACCGGCAACTTTGACATTGTATTGGGCAACGTCGGCGGTACCCAAAGAATTATTTTTGCAATCGGCCTCACCATTTTTATTTGCAGTGGACCTATTGGCTTATCTCAAATTATTTATAAAGCAGAGGAGCGGTAGTAAGAATGAATGAACTTTTACAAAAAAGATGGTTTTGGATCTGCTTTATCATTGCGGTTATTATTGTTTTATATCGTTATGGTCTGGCGATCAACGGCGACCGTTCTAAGCTGAAGCAACTAATTACTGAATTGGACAGTGCGCGTAAGGCGTTGCAAGATGATGACAGCCGGATCGTTGCGTTAAGCGCAAATGTCAAAACTCGAGAGTATCAAATTCAAACTTTAGGCGCGCAAAATCACACGTTAAAAGACAGTATCGGCGTCAAGGCTGCGCTCATCGGTCAGATGGAAGATACAATACAAAAATTAAAGAATGAACCTCCCAAACTGGTCTATCGTGACCGGGTTTCCTACCAAGACAGGATAGTTTACCGCGATCCGCCTGAGTCCTATCATCCCTATGGTAAGAATTATGGGCGTTTAACGATCTTCAAAACCTGTAATTGTTACAATTTGAAAGTTTGGATCGATGGAGCTTATGCAGGCTCAGTCCAAGAAATATACAAATACGGTCAGCCATCTTGCGCACAGAGTGGGACGGTGTCGCAGATCTTGCTGGCCGGCAAACACCATATCCAAGGTAAGGATCAGGAAGGACACACTTGGAGCTTTTACTGCACGCTCAATGAAGACCAGTGTCTTATACGCGGCGTTAGCGTTCAAAAATAAAGCGAAAAATGAAGACTAATGATATTGTTGATCTATTGATGTTGGCATGTGTTAACTGCGGCGATAAGTTTTGGACCAACGGGGATTTCTGAATGAAATGATCGTTAAAGCAGGCATGGGAGAGTACCTTTTTAAAATTTAACAGTTGAACAATATGGCATTTAATCCAACGCTCTCTAAAACTAAAAGAAATGTCTTCATATCCTATTGCTGGGAAAACGCATCCCATCTGCAATGGGTAAAGGGATTAGCAGATGCCATTAATGACGCTGGGGGGAACTCAATTCTAGACCAGGATCTGACTTATGGTGGCAATCTCCGCATTTTTATGGATAAAATGATTTTAGGCAGCGACGTTGTCTTAATGATCCTAACGCCTGGATATAAAGAAAGAGCCGAAATTCTTAAAGGCGGAGTTGGTTATGAATATAATATTATCACCAGAGAATTATTTAAGGTAATTCATAAAAACGAAAAATATATTCCCATCATACGATTAGGAGATCATGAGTCAAGTGTTCCTGCGTTTTTGGATGATTATAAATATGCTGATTTAAGGGATGGTGAACACTATGAGTCCAGCCTTGCCGGACTGATCAGTCAAATACTACAGATACCACTGAAACATCCCGAAAAGAAAAATAAAAACTTAAAGCCTATGGAAGTTCATTATGAATGCATACCTCAGTTAATTGGAGGTATGAATAATAAAGCCTATCAATATTTCACCGAATTGTTTTCGGGTGATAGCCGCGCCCTTATAAAAGCAAAAATAGCAATGGAACTGGAAGCATGGGAAGAAGAAATAGCTGATTACAGAGATAGTTTCATTGCCAAATTCAACCCTGAGAAAATGGCATTATATAAGCGTTTTATTGGCGATTTTAAAGAAAATGTCTTCAAAAAGAATCTTTGGACGGTCCGTGCCGCAATGCAAACACCCGACCCTGACCTTGCTACCTACAAAGCACACTTTCGGGATGCCAATGATCCTGAAATTTTTAAGACGGTAAATGACATCTTAACTGCATCACACGAATATGTCAACGATATCGGTTCAAAACTTGATTACTTTGCGCTTGAAAGTCAGGAAGACCTGCAGATGTCTTTTCTCGAAAACGAGGGTATGTTTATGAAACAAATCATAGGCTTTGGTATAAGGTCGGAAATATTACATAGGTACCATCCTCATAATTTTCCAATTATGACGCAGCAAAATCTATGGGCCATGTATTTCATTTGTGAAAGCGCTAATGAATTTATAAAAATCGAACAAAAAATCAGAGCCGGACAAATGCGCGTTTCTCATAACTGGCAATATCCATACGAGCGCTTTACATTTTTAATGAACGAACTGGCGAATCAATTTCAGGGTTGGATAGCTGAATATGGCCTGAAATGGAACGAAAAATACCGATTTGGTTACATCAACCTTTTTCTCGCCCATATTCATCAAACCAATCTTAGAGATATTAAGCTATTACACGAGTGGGCATAGTATGACAGATTTACTGAAAAAATATCATAACTACTTTCCTGAAATCGTCGGTTTGTATGACTATCAGGAAACAGTTTTGGACTTGTTGAGCGACAAAGGAAATACGCTCGCGATCATACCGACAGGTGGCGGAAAATCGCTTTTGTATCAATTATCTGCACTTGATCTTTCCGGCGTAACGCTTGTCATTTCGCCGCTTAAGGCGTTGATGAATGAACAGGTTGCTGAACTGAATAAGCGTGGAATAAACGCTATCGCAATCAATTCCGATTATAATTTCGTCGAACAACGAAAAATCCTCCGTGAACTCAAAAATAGTGGATTTAAATTGATATACATTTCACCTGAACGTTTGCAGAATCCTTTCTTCCGGGCGTCATTGATCGCAGCTGGAGTATTGATCTCTATGGTCGTAGTAGACGAAGCACACTGTATCAGTCAATGGGGAAGCGGATTTAGGCCGGATTACAGTCAAATCCCCGAATTCATTGATTTTCTTAATCGTAACGGACATGCGCCAGTTGTGCTTTGCCTTACCGCGACATTGGCGCTTAATGCCAGGAAAGAAATTGCATATGCGTTTAAAGTTGCCGCAGATCACGTCTTTATTTCATCCAAAATACTTCGTGATAATTTGAATCTTACCTTCCAAAAGGTCAATGAAGAAGAAGAAAAAGTCGAGTACCTGAAGACGTTTTTACTGAAATATGAACCCCGAAAGGCTATCATTTATTTATATAGTAAACCACTGACTAAACGATATGCCAGGGAATTTGCAAAATCATATCGAACAGGTTATTATAACGCGGATATCGACGCAGAAGATAAGTTCGAAATTTATGAAGAGTTCTTAGGCGGGGGCATCGAATTGTTGTTCGCGACCACCGCTTTTGGTATGGGAATCAACATACCGGATATTGAAAGCATTATACATTTTCATATTCCTAATTCAATTGAAGAATATTATCAGCAGGCTGGCCGTGGTTGGAGAAGAAAGGACCTGGTTAAAACATGCGATTGCCTGGCGCTATGGTCAGATAAAAATTTCAAGGAAAGGAAACGCGATTTACTTAAACAAAAATATAAGGTTGAGAATGTTTTTGAAGCTTACCAGGCTTTGATCGGCGGAGCTGAAATAACTGGTGTCGGCCAGCTCGTTAATAAAAGTAAGGATGCTTTACTCAACGGAAAATCTTATAATCTTCAGTTGCTTCGCTACAAACTGGAAAAGTACGGTGTCATAAAAACGATAGGTGAACTTAACGGCACTCCTGAAACTGTACAAATGATAAAGAACACACCCTTATGGAATCGGATTAGAAAATCTGCATTTGAAGGAATGGATGGTTTTAATTTCGTGAGCGTGGATCTGCAGATTCCTTTACAGGATATCATTCAGCATTTGTATGAGCAGGATCTTTTAGGTAACATAAAATCTTTGCCGGCATTGAAAAAGGATGTTTATTTTGAGGTGTTACAAACGACCATTTCGGAGGAATTGGCTAGTAAGATTGCTTATGAAATCAATATCAATATTGATTTTCGTATAAGTCAATTAGAGCACTTGAAGGAACTTTTTGAAGGTGACAATATCAATGGTTTGTTAGCTAAAAGTCTTAATTGAGGTATATAATATTAGGGTAAAAAACTAATTGACTTTGTCACTCAATGTTTTGACGAGTCAGATACAAGGAATAATCTTAAAGAAGTCGATATATAGATAAATGTTATAATAGCTAATCTAATCACATTGAATATTCTCCACTGCAATTATTATCTCCTTACTTTTATCTTTTGAAGTAAATTCTATCTTGGTTAAATAGTCTTCGCCTAAATGTTTTTTAAACCATAATATTTCTTCTGCAAATAGCCTTAGCGACTTTTTGTCGTCCTTTAATTCGATTCCTCCAAGCCTTCTAAGGCTTGCAGTAGGTAAAGTGTGGTAATGACGTATGTCCTTTATTAAAGCTTGAATAAAATCCAAATTTTCGAATTTCAAGTCTCGCAAAAATTTAAGAGATTTTTTTAAGTTATCAACAGCTCGTTCTTCCAGTGAGGTTTCGCTGCGTCCAAATTTATACTTGGGCTGAAAACGTTTCGTTTCTTCGTATAGAGGCCAGAAAAAATCGGATAGTTTGAGGGTTGGCTCCTCTATAGAACATTGTACATTCATTAAAAGCTCTTCAAAGTCGATTTCTTTGATCGAGTTGTTACCTTCTTTACCTATCGTTTGGGCGAAAAGGCTCAGCCCTTTTCTTCTCAATACATTGAGCTGATACTCTTCAGCTCCTTTTGCTGTTTTCACACGAGGGGGAAGATCTGTTATTTTAGCAATAATTTCAGAATGATTTTTTTCTAAATCAGCATACAAATTTCTTATTTTGGTAATGGTGCTTAACTCTCCATCTTCTTCAATATTCTTATTCAATTTTGAGCGTAATGCGGATGCAGTGGGCTCTTCATCGGCATCAAATATTTTTGCATCTTCGCCTAGAGCGTTGTGGATTAAGAACATCTTTTGTTGCGCTATCTCACGGGATTTTACTATATCAGCGCCCTTTATTGATGGAAAAAAATTGTAGATGTAAAGATTGTCAAACACTTTCACACCAATACGGTTAATACGCCCAACACGTTGTATAACCCTGGTTGGATTCCAAGGTATATCATAGTTAATAATAAGACCGGCGCGGTTTAGATTAAATCCTTCAGACAGTTTGTCAGAAGTGAGCAAAATTTTGAAGTGGTCGGTTTGCGTTCCTTTGTATTGTGCATTGAAATCGCCATTCAAATGTCTGGCTAATTCCTTAGACACCTTGCCGTCGCAAACAAGTAAGGTATTGCCAAATTCCTTACGAAACTGCATTTCCAAATGCTTGATAGTATCTACATACTCTGAAAAAAGAATGATTTTGCGATTGGGTTCGTTTTCCAACTGCAATCTGATTTGTTTTATAATTTCAGTTTGTTTCGGATCATTTTCAACCAGCTTAAGTTCTTTCAGCCTGCGAGCAATTGCATGAAAAACAAGTATATCTGATTCAATGTCGTTCAGAAAATCTTCCCGCCTTTGAAATTTATTAATATCGTACACCTCGGTATTTTTCGGCGTCTTTGCTTTTAAATCACCGG